>DALYGI010000010.1:0-23894 GCA_031971595.1 Prochlorotrichaceae cyanobacterium CTOTU29312 | reverse complement strand
CTAGCAACTAATTAAATAAAGTAAAGCCATACGAACCGCTACCCCATTGGTGACCTGTTGGGGTACCAAACTCAACTCTGGATCATCCATCACCGCAGAACTTAACTCTACCCCCCGGTTGACGGGGCCTGGATGCAACACCTTGACCCCTCGCTTACAGGCCAAGAGACGATCGTGGGTGATGCCGAAGTGTTGATGGTACTCCCGCAAACTGGGGAGAAGGTGCTGGCTCATCCGCTCCTGTTGCAGGCGCAGGGTCATGACAAAATCCGCATCCTCTAAGGCGGGCTCTAGTGTCCAATGCAAATGGAGGGAGCCCGATCGCTCTGGGCCGGGTAGGGTCAGAAAATCTTGAAATGCTGCGGGTAAGAGGGTGGGGGGGGCAGCCAGGTGAACCCTGGCCCCGGCGGTGACTAAGCTCCAGAGGTTAGATCGGGCCACGCGGGAGTGCAAAATATCCCCAACGATCGCTATTTTTTTGCCCTGGAGCAAGGCCAGGCGGGGCTGTTCGGGATCTAAGCTGCTGCACAGGGTAAATAAATCTAAGAGTCCCTGGGACGGATGTTCGTGTTGCCCATCCCCCGCATTGAGAACTCGCACGGTAGTGCCTAGGCGATCCATTTCCTGGGCAATTTGTTGGGGAACCCCGGACTGTTGATGGCGGATCACCATAATGTCTGTACCCATGGCCAGATAGGTTTTCGCCGTATCTAAAATCGTTTCCCCCTTGGTCAGGGAGGAGGTGCTAGGGGAAAAGGTGAGGGTATCCGCCGAGAGACGCTTGGCCGCCAGTTCAAAACTGCTACGGGTGCGGGTGGAAGCCTCAAAAAAAAGGGTTGTTACCACCTGTCCCTGTAAGGTAGGGACTTTTTTGGTGCGGCGAGACAACACTTCCCGAAAGCTCAAAGCGGTTTGCAAAACAGTGTCGTACTCGGTGGGGCTAAAATCCGCCAAGGATAAAATGTGGCGACGAGTCCAGACGGGTGCAGTCATGGTGAATAAAAACGGGTAAAGAGGAGGGTAGGTTGCAGGACTATATAATCTACCCTCTTCTCTCTAGAAAGATGGATTCAGGTGAAGGGACGATCGCTGCCTAGGGCTTTAGGGGATAGTCGTGCCCCCTGGGCCTTATTCTTCATCATCATCCTCATCATCCACCACCTCAGATCCCGATACTTTTTCCTTGAACTGTTTCCCCGCAGAAAAGGCGGGAACGTAGGTTGCGGGGATGGTCATGGTGGTGCGAGTTTTGGGGTTCCGTCCTTCCCGCGCTTTGCGATAGCGCTTTTCAAAGGATCCAAAACCAACGAGGGTGACCTTTTCCCCTTCCGATACTGCATCGACAATCACATCTAAAATTGCAGATAACACCACATCTGCTTGCTTTTTCGTAACGCTGGCCCGCTCGGCAATGCGATCTACCAGTTCTCCCTTGTTCATGCTAACTCTCCTTCTAAGGATCAAACGACTAGGACAGGACAAAACATTTGGTATTTAAGTACCATAAAATCCATTGATCAGAGATTTAAAGATAGGTTTAATCTCTGAAACTCTTGTCTCATAGGATTTTCACTGCACTATTGTACGCTTAAGTTCTTCTTTGTGGATCACTTGAAACTAAAAAATTGTCCTCATTCCAGTTTTTTAGGACATAAATGAAGAAAGATTAAGAAGAATTGAAAAAAGTTAGGTATTTATGCTCATGGCAGGTATCTCCTAAAACTAAGCTTGTAGGGTTTCCTGGAACGCCTATCCTGCTTGAACCGCACACCCGCCCGTGAGTACCCGCCCGCGAGTACCCATGGAAAGTTCAGGATTAAACCACGGGGCAAGTTTTAGCCTTATGGGGTTTTCTTGGTGGTGGTCTTTTTAGGGGTGGTCTTTTTGGCCGTCCCTGAGGTTGGGGTTATTTTGCCGCTACCGTTCGTTTCCGATTCGCTGGCGGTCTTGGTTTTGGTGCTGGCGGTTTTGGTAGCGGCAGCGGTTGAAGCTTTGGCCGTTTTGCGGCTGGCTCCAGCGGCTTTACTGCCCTTGGGATCCGTGCTGGCTCCATCGGAATCATCAGCCTTGGCCGTGCTTTTAACTGCACTTTTAGCCGTGGATTTTTTGCCCTTGCTGCCCACTTTGGCAGAGAGCAGACTCAGGGCGGTTTCTAGGGTTAAGGTGTCGATCGTTTCCCCCTCTGGTAGGCCGGCGTTGACTTTGCCGTGTTTGACATAGATGCCGTAGGGCCCCTGATAGACGTTTACGGGTTCCTGATCTTCAGGGTGAAGTCCCAATTCCTTGAGGGGGGGCTTGGTTCGGCTGGCTGACCGGCCCCGCTTGGGTTCTGCTAATAGTTCCAAGGCCCGATCTAGGTCGATCGTTAACACATCGTCTTCTTTTTTCAGGGAACGGAATTCCTGCTCTTTGGGGGCGATGGCATGGGCCACAAAGGGGCCAAAACGGCCTAAATTGGCCTGAATTTTACCGCCGGTTTCGGGGTGGGTTCCCAACAAACGGGGCAGAGACAGTAACCCCAAGGCATACTCTAGGCTGACTTCCTCGGAGGAAACGCCCTTGGGAAGGGACACCCGCTTGGGCTTCTTCTTGCTGTCTTCCGCCTCGTCCCCCAGTTGCACATAAGGCCCGTAAGGCCCTTGGCGCACATAAATGGGTTGTTTCGTTTCCGGGTCTTCCCCCAGTTGATCCGGCCCCTCGATTTTTTCCTTGAGGATCCGATCGATCTGGTCATTGGTGAGATCGGCGGGGGTCAGATCTCTGGGCAAAGAGGCTTTAATGGCGGGCTCTTCCCCGGTTTCCACATAGGCCCCATAGCGCCCAATGCGGACTTTAACTTTGAGATCTTCTAAATCTAACGTCCGGGCCTCCGTGGGATCGATCGCATCTTCCCGGTGCTTCACCTGGCCGGAAAGTCCTTCTTCGCCGTTATAAAACTGCTCCAGGTAGGGCAGCCACTCCGCTTCGCCGTTGGAAATATCGTCTAGGGTTTGCTCCATGCGGGCGGTAAAGCGGGTATCCACTAAATCAGGAAAGTGCTTTTCCAAGAGGCTGGTGACGGCAAAGGCGGTAAAGGTGGGGGTGAGGCTGTTGTTGCTTAACACCGCATAGTTACGATCGACGATCGTGCCGATGATGCTGGCGTAGGTACTGGGGCGACCAATGCCTTCGCTTTCCAATGCTTTCACCAAGGAGGCTTCTGTGAAACGGGCGGGGGGCTGGGTTTCGTGGCTGAGGGCATTGAGGGCTTGGCAGGTGGGACGATCGCCGATTTTCAAATTGGGCAGCAGGACTTCCTGATCTTCCAAGGCCGCTTCCGGGTCATCCGATCCTTCCACATAGGCCCGGAAAAAGCCCGGAAAATCAATGCGCTTCCCCGTAGCCTGAAACTTGGCTTCCTCCACCGCAATTTGAACCGTGAGATTGGTTTGGCGAGCCTCCGCCATTTGACAGGCCACCGTCCGCTTCCAGATCAGGTCATAGAGGGCCAACTCCCGATCGCTTAGGCCCGTTTCCTGGGGAGTGCGAAAGTGGCTCCCCGCTGGACGGATGGCTTCGTGGGCTTCCTGGGCATTTTTGCTCTTGGTGGTATATTGCCGAGGGGCAGGGCTGAGGTATTCCGCCCCGTACTTTTGCACCACACACTCCCGTGCCGCCACGATCGCCTGTTGGGACAGGTGTACGGAGTCTGTTCTCATGTAGGTAATAAACCCCCGTTCATAGAGGTTTTGAGCAATCCGCATGGTGTCCCGTGCCGAGAGCCGTAGCTTGCGGTTGGCTTCCTGTTGCAGGGTCGAAGTGGTAAAGGGGGGGGCCGGTTTGCGGGTCACGGGCCGCTCTTCCACCTCCGACACCGACCAGGGTTTAGTGAAGAGCCGATCGCGCAGGGTTTGGGCTTCCGCCTCTCCCAATAAAATCACATCTCGGTTTGCCGCTAATTGTCCCGTACTTTCATCAAAATCACTCCCCGTCGCCACCCGACGATCGTTGAGACTGATTAACTTCGCTTCAAACTGTTCAGCCACCTTTCCTTTCTGCTTGCCCGGAACAGAAGCCTGTAAAACCGCCTTTAAGTCCCAGTAGGAAGCCTTACGAAATGCCCGCCGTTCCCGCTCCCGTCGCACCAAGAGCCGTACCGCCACCGACTGCACCCGGCCCGCCGACAGCCCCCCTGCAATTTTTTTCCAGAGCAACGGCGACAGGGTATAGCCCACCAGCCGATCGAGAATGCGCCGGGTTTCCTGGGCATGAACCAAACGATCGTCCACCTCCCGGCATTGATTCAACGCCTCTTGAATGGCCTCCTGGGTAATTTCATGAAAGACCATGCGCCGGGTCGGAATCTTGGGTTTTAGCACCTGCAACAGATGCCAGCTAATACTTTCCCCCTCCCGGTCTTCGTCCGTGGCCAGGAGCAATTGATCCGCATCCTTCAGGGCCGCCTTCAGTTCCCGCACCACCTTCTGTTTATCGCGGGGAACAATATAGAAGGGGGTAAACCCATCCTCCACATTTACGCCCAGAGAAGCCCAGGCCTTTTTGTCCTTGTCTTTTTTAATCTCTTCAGGAATATCACTGGCGGATTGAGGCAGATCGCGGACGTGCCCCATCGAGGCTTCAACGCGAAAATCAGAGGGGAGATAGTTACGGATCGTGCGGGCTTTCGTGGGGGACTCAACGATGACGAGGGTAGTCATGGTCACAGGAACTCAGTTCAGAACAACGGGCAGTCGGGCTGGCAAGTCAGGGTAACAACCGATCGCCTTTACCCTACCTACCATTTCTACCCCAATGTGCCAAAGGTCTAGCATAAATCTTTACAGAAGGGAGGGGAAGAGCCAGAGCCTTACCAGAACATTGGTCGGCTTTGGGTGAAACTGTTAGCCCCCGCACTGGGTAAGCGAGGAGTAGATGAGGCTAGAATTTCGCTAGAATTTGGCAATATGTGGTAGGTAATGGTGTGGTAGGTAATGGATCATGGAACCTTGGCTCAGTAAAATCCGAAAACAAGTTCAACGGTTATGGCCGCTGGCTCAACCCCAACTTACCCCAGAGACACTGAAGATCGGGACGATCGTTTTGGAGCGATTTAAGATTATCGGTATTTTAGGTCGGGGGGGGTTTGGGCGTACCTATAAGGCAGAGCACTTGAATCGATTTGGGCAACAGGTGGCCCTCAAGGAATTTGCCCCCGATCGTCGCTCTATTAAAGATCTGACCAAAGCCAATGAATTATTTGAACGGGAAGCCAAAGTCTTATTTCAGGTCAATCATCCCCAAATTCCGAAATTTTTAGAACATTTGATCGATCGTCAAGGAGAATACGATCGGTTTTTCATTGTTCAAGAATTTATTTCCGGTCAGTCCTATCAATTTATCTGGCAGAACCAATATCCATCGGGATTGCCGGTGGCAGAAGTGAAACAACTCTTGCTGGATTTGCTACCCGTCCTCGATTATCTTCACCAACAGCAGCCCCCCATTATTCACCGAGACATTTCCCCCGATAATATTCTGCGCTGTAATGAGACTAGGTTACCCAAATTGGTGGATTTTGGGGTATGCGCCCCCAGAGCAAACCTTAGGCAAAGATCCCGTCAGTGCTGCCTCCGATCTGTATTCCCTAGGGGCAACAGCGATCGTTTTGTTGACGGGTAAAAACCCTGAACAGTTACAAAGTATTTATGGGGTTTGGCAGTGGCGAGATGCAGTAACCCAACCCCTTGACGATCGGTTTGCAGCGGTTTTAGACCGGATGGTATTACTCCGTCAGTCCGATCGGTTTCAGAGCGCGAGGGAGGTGTTAACCGCGCTTCAGGAGGATGGAGCCGAGTTGAACCCAGTTCCAACCATATCAGGGGATCAGCCCTTGGTGTCCTTTCAGCCAGGGCCAACCGTGAATACTTCGAGGACTCAGGTTGTGGGCTCTCCTCCCCCTTGGCGGACTTGGGATAGCACTTCCCCAGTATATCGATCGCTCTCCAAAATTCCCGATCCCATTGTTGAATTTTTTAAGTTTTTTGCAACCCCAGAATTTCTCCGTTTTGCCAAACGTCAAGCCCTTTGGGTAGGTGGGTTAGGAATTTTACTTTGTGCGCCTTTTTTTATTGGAGATGCTCTGAAACAATCTGGAGAACGTCCTGAGCCTACACCTTCTGAAAATCCAACCGAACCCGTCGCAGAGGCAACAGAATGCGATCGATTTAATCGGGACTATGTGGAGCAAGAGATCGAGCAGACTGCCCCCTATTTGATGTCAGATATTGATGCCCTATTTTATGAGCGTTATCCAGAACTGGAGGGGCAAACTTTGGAACCAGGGGATCCTAAAATGGAAGATTGGTGCGCGATTGGCAATGAACTTTTAGCAAAACCCTAGCTTGTAAATGAGAGGTCAGGTATAATTCACTTTAATACAGTGAGCATTATGAGAAGGCACTTAATATGGCGACACAACGTTGGAATGATGAAATGCTGGATGAACTAGCTTCATCAGTCACAGAGTTACGGGAAAGTGTGACGGAGTTACGGGAAAGTGTAACCGAGGTCAGGGAAAGTATGACGGAGTTACGGGAAAGTGTAGCCGAGGTCAGGGAAAGCGTGACGGAGTTGCGGGAAAGTGTAGCCGAGGTCAGGGAAAGCGTGACGGAGTTACGGGAAAGCGTAACGGAGGTAAAAGATAGTGTAGATGGTTTAAGAATTACCACTCAAGCTTTATTGCAATTAGCGGCTCAGAGTCAACAGGAAATGGAACGCATGAAAGAAAGACAAGCGGAAAGTGATCAACGGTTTAATATTTTATTAGAAGAAGTTCGTTTTTTAATTCGTGGCAATCAGGCAACCTAAGTAAAAGCTTGTAGTTATTAGCCCTGCGGTATGATGAACTGAATCGCCATGCTGAATCCTACCCACCCCGATCGCTATGCCCTGGGCCGACCAAACTCCCCTCAAGTTAAAGAACGGTGAATACACCTATCGGATCCGTGCCGCTAACCGAAATCAAGTGTATTTAGGTCGGGGCGGATTCGGCATGACTTACCTAGCGGATTGCTTAATGGGGCAACACAAGGGCAAGCGTGTGGTGATTAAGACTATCCACCCCGATCACTATAATCAGCCTTACTTTCCCCAGTTAAAAAATGACTTTTTCACAGAAGCCCTGAACCTGAGGGGGTGTAGCCATCGTCACATTGTCCAAATTTGGGATTTATTTCAGGAACCCCTCACCACCCCACCCGCTGGCTTACTCGGCAACTTGTTCGGTGGAAACGGGACAACCTTAGAATTGCCCTGTATGGTGCAGGAATATATCGCAGGGGAAAACTTGTTAGATCGTCTCTGGCGCAAAAAAGCCCCCCTGCCAGAGCCGGAAGCCCTTAAGTATATTCGGCATATTGCCGCAGCCCTAGGGGTGGTGCATGGTCAACACATGGTGCATCGAGACCTAAAGCCCGATAACATTATGCTACGGAAGCCAGAGTATGAAGCAATTCTCATTGACTTTGGCTTAATGCGATCTACCGCCATTAAAACCCACACCGCCAGTCGTACTCCCGGTTATGCCCCGCCAGAGCAATATAAAGATCAAGATCTTCGCACTCCCGCGTTGGATGTGTATGCCCTCGCTGCTACGCTCTATGTTCTCCTCACCGGCTTAACCTCAGACGGCTTGCCTCAATTAGTGGAATCCCGCACCCGTGGCGCGTCTCTGTATTTGGGTCAAGGGGATCCCCTGCTCCGTCCCGAAACCTTGAACCCTCGCATTAGCCCTAAAGTTGCAACAGCAATTTGGCAGGGCATGGCACTAGAGCCCGAAAAACGCCCGCCCACGATCGCTGCTTGGCTGGATCTGTTGGGATTGTCTTTGGACGAAAACGATCGCTCCCCTGCACTGGCAAACCCCACCCCGCCGATCGCATCGGTAAAGCTTCCTCCATTTCCCACCCCAGCGATCGAAAATCCACTCCCGACCAAACAGACTGTACCGGCTTATCCGCCTCAGAAACCAGCCGCAGAGCCTAAGCAGCCATTAATCTTAACCCTCAAACCCAAAAAGGGCGGTAAAACTGTTCCCCTGGAACTGTTACCCATCCCCGGCGGGAGCTTCTGGATGGGGCAAACGGAAGCGGAAACCAAACAACTGAAAAAAGAAGTCGGGGAAGACACCTACAAGAATTTTTATGCCTGGGAACTACCCCGCCACCAGGTTACGGTGCCGCCTTTCTGGATGGGGCGTTTTCCCGTGACTCAGGCGCAGTATGAAGCGGTAATGGGGGAAAATCCCACTAGGGGCAAGGCTTGGGTTTATAACGGTCAAAAATGGGAACCGGATCAGCCGATTCCAGAGAAGTTTCTGGGGGACGATAAGCCGGTAATCGGGGTGAGTTGGGACATGGCGGTAAAGTTTTGTGAAGCCTTAAACGGGCTCTTTGAAAACTACCAGTTTCGACTCCCCACAGAGGCAGAGTGGGAATATGCCTGCCGTGCGGGAACGGAAACCGCCTTTTATTTTGGCGACAAAATTACCCCCGACCAGGCTAACTTTGATGGTAATTACACCTACAACGGTTCCCCCAAGGGCAAATATCGAGAAGTCACCACCCCTGTAGGGCAATTTCCGGCAAATGCTTGGGGACTACAGGATATGCACGGCAACGTCTGGGAATGGTGCGTTGATGAGTGGTACAACAGCTATGCCCAGAAACCGGAAAAGCTGAAGCAAGACGGGTCAATTCCCTGGACGAAAAACTCCAGCGGTATATCGCCATCAATCGATGTAGCAAGGATCCTGCGGGGCGGTTCTTGGTACGGCTATCCCAGGGATTGCCGCTCTGCTCTACGGCGCGGGTACGTTCTTACCCTTACCTGCGACGGCATTGGGGTTCGGGTTGTTTGTTTTGTCAGGACTTCTTAACCTTTTCTTCCCTTTCTCTTTTACCCTTTTCAATTATAATGCTTTTTTACTCTTTTTGCGCGAAGCGCTCGAAATTTTTTTTTGCAATTTAACCCCCTAAGATCTCTTAAAATTCGTTTTCTTTTATCATAAGATAATACCATGCAAGAGTTACCGATCCTACAAAAAACCTATGATTTTATAAAATGGTATATCCCCATTCTGGGTCGGCTTCCGAAGGATCATAAATTTAACCTAGGAAATCGTATTGCAGAGCGTTTATTTGAATTTTTAGAAATTCTCATTGATGTGCAGTTTCAAAAACAAAAGCTTCCACAGCTTGAGCAATTAAATCGTAGTTTAGCTGTTTTACGTTACCAAAATCGCCTTCTCTTTGATCTCCAATTAATGGATACTCAGCGCTACGAATATATTATCCAGCACCTTGATGACATTGGCACCAATCTAGGGGGTTGGATTAAACAGCAACGTTCTAAAGTAACGGTCTAAAGGTTTTTTGAGCTATGAAACGTTATGGTAATCTCTGGCAAGCAATCATTAGTTTTGATAATTTACTCTTAGCTGCTAAAAAAGCTCAGACGAATAAGCGCTACTATCCTAATGTTCTTCAATTTAACTTTAACTTTGAATCGGAAATCCTCAAACTAAAACGAGATCTACAGCAACAGACCTACCAACCTGGAACCTATCGCACCTTTGAAATTAAAGAACCCAAACCCCGCCTCATTTCCGCTGCACCCTACCGGGATAGAGTAGTTCATCATGCTCTGTGTAACATTATTTCCCCCATTCTAGAAAAGCATTTAATCTCTGATACCTACGCCAATCGAGTGGGGTTTGGTACTCACAAAGCCCTCAAACGCTTTACTCAATTTGCTCGATCTTCTGCCTACAGCTTGCAGTGTGATATTTATAAATATTTTCCCAGTATTGATCATCAAATTCTTAAGGATTTACTACAGCGCAAAATTAAATGTGCTGATACCCTCTGGCTCATTGATAAAATTATCGACAATAGCAATCCTCAGATTCCGGTCAATCTCCATTTTCCGGGTGATGACTTGTTGACCCCCTTACACCGGAGAAGAGGCTTACCCATTGGCAACTTAACCAGTCAAACTTTCGCTAATTTCTACCTCTCTTCCTTCGATCACTTTATCAAACAAGAGCTAAAAGTCAAAAAATATTTACGATATGTAGATGACTTTGCCCTCTTTAGTGATTCTAAGCCAGAGTTAAAAAATATTCAAACTAAATTACCTGATTTCTTAGCCAGTTTACGGTTAAAACTCCATCCTCAAAAAAATCAAATTATTTCAACTCAAAAGGGAGTTAATTTTGTAGGATTTCGAGTATTCCCAGAGGTCATCAGAGTGCGTTCTAATAATCTTCACCAGGGACGCAAACGCATTAAACAGAATTTGTTTTACCGCAAATATGATGTGATTACCGATACAGATTTTCAGCGGTCTTTAAATGGCTGGTTTGCTCATCTTGAGCATGGTGACACCTGGCAAATCAGACAGAAAATCCTGAAAAATTTACCACCAGAATTATTTAAATTGATCTGAATTACCCTAAAATATTTCACGGAGTAGGACGATCGCTGCTGCGGGGCGGTTCTTGGTACAACAATCCCAGGAATTGCCGCTCTGCTCAACGGAACAGGAACAATCATACCCATACCAACAACAACATTGGGGTTCGGGTTGTTTGTTTTGTCAGCACTTCTCTGGGTCAGAGTAGTTAGATGGCAATTTAACTAGCGTGCGTTTAGAAGTCCATCCCTGCTCCAGTGATGGGTTTATCCTATCCGAAAAGCAAACCGGGCAGGGTGCGTTGGTAGGTTCGCCGAAGACCCATTCTGCCCACCCCTTTACTCCGACGATCTCGATCGCAACCCACCAGATCCATCAGATCCCCCTCTAGACAAAATCTTTAAGGTCTGTTAAGGTTGTTATCCGTGGAAAAAGCGAATAAATGGGCAACACAAACGAGAAGAACGTTAAACGCAAGTAAGACCCCTTCTCCGAACTCGCCCTTCTCAATTCCACCGCCCACTCAACTCTGTGCATTCCTTTGCGTGGCAGATTTTTGGGTTTACTTGCAGGTCGCTCCTCCGGTTACCGGTAGCAACACAAGATACTGAGGTCTTCCTTAAGTCTTTGCAAGTGTTTGAGGTTTACTGAATTGCATAGCTTTAGGGGTGTCCCTGGAAAGCCGCTCCTTTTTCGCCTAGACAAAGGGTAGATTCCCAGGGTCTCCGATCAACTGTGCGGTGACGTATAGCTTGGCATTCGCCAAGAAGCCCAGAACTTGTTTCTGGTCTGTTTTTTCGTGTGTTTACACGGTTTCGTGTGTTTACACTGTGGCATTACACAATGGCAGGAGAGTAAAGCCGTGTCTATTGGCATTCTCGGTACCAAATTAGGCATGACCCAGATTTTTGACGAAGCAGGTCGAGCCATTCCCATTACGGTTATTCAAGCGGGGCCCTGTACCGTGACCCAAGTTAAAACCGTAGAAACTGATGGCTATACAGCCGTGCAACTGGGTTATGAAGAGGTGAAGGAAAAAAGCCTGAACAAGCCTGAGTTGGGGCACCTGAGCAAGGCAGGAGCCGTTCCGTTGCGGCATTTAACAGAATATCGCTTGTCAGAAACCCCGTCCTATGAGTTGGGGCAGCAAGTGACCGTGGACATCTTCAGTGCCGGTCAATTGGTGGATGTTTGCGGCAAGAGTATTGGTCGAGGGTTTGCGGGCTACCAAAAGCGTCATGGCTTTGCCCGTGGGCCCATGAGCCATGGTTCCAAAAACCATCGTTTACCCGGTTCGACCGGTGCGGGTACGACCCCCGGTCGGGTTTACCCCGGTAAGCGCATGGCTGGTCAACTGGGGAACAAGCGGGTCACCCTCAGAAAGCTGTCCATCGTTCGCGTCGAAACCGATCGGAATTTATTGCTAATTAAAGGATCGCTACCGGGTAAGCCGGGAGCCTTAGTTAGCATTACACCCGCCAAAGAAGTGTAAGGGGATAGTCTCATGGCAAGTTGTGTCATTAAAAACTGGCAAGGGGAAACGGCGGGAGAAACCTCCCTCGATCTCAAAGTTGCCAAAGAAGAAAACGCCGCTCACATTGTCCACCGGGCCCTGATTCGCCAGATGGCCAATGCTCGTCAAGGAACCGTTTCCACCAAAACCCGTTCTGAAGTTCGCGGCGGCGGTCGCAAACCCTGGCGGCAAAAGGGAACCGGCCGGGCCCGTTCTGGATCCACCCGATCGCCCCTGATGCCGGGTGGGGGTGTGGTGTTTGGCCCCAAGCCCAGGGACTACAGCATTAAGATGAACCGTAAGGAACGCCGGGTTGCCCTGCGGACGGCCTTCCAAAGTCGGGTGGATCAGTTAGTGGTGGTGGAGGATTTTGCGACCCAACTGCCTCGCCCCAAAACCCGCACCGTGGTGGAAGCCCTCGATCGTTGGGGGGTTGATTCCCAAAGCAAAATTCTGATGATTTTGCCGGAGCGTCAGGAAACGGTTTATCTGTCTGTACGCAATATGCCCAACGTGAAACTGATCACCGCAAGTAACCTCAATATTTTTGACGTGCTCAATGCGGATGCGATCGTTGCCACCTCAACCGCCATTGCCAAGCTTCAGGAGGTTTACAACGATGACTAGATTTGACGATCGGAACTTGGCGGATCTGATTCGCCGCCCCTTGGTGACGGAAAAAGCGACCCTTTTACTGGAAAGCAATCTGTACACCTTTGAAGTGGATCCCAAAGCCACCAAACCCCAAATCAAAGCAGCGATCGAAATGCTCTTTGAGGTCAAGGTCATCGGCATCCAGACCACCCATCCCCCCCGCAAGCAACACCGCGTCGGACGCTTCCAGGGCTATCGCCCCCACTACAAAAAGGCCACCGTGCGCCTTGCTGAGGGTGACAGCATCACGCTCTTCCCTGACGTTTAGTGACCCCTAACCGGCATATATAACTGGCATACCTTATGGCTACTCGTATTTACAGACCCTATACCCCAGGGACGCGGGAGCGGATTGATGCGGATTTCTCCCAAATCACCACAGACAAACCCGAAAAGTCCCTCACCCGATCGATTCACCGTGCTAAAGGCCGCAATAACCGGGGGGTGATCACCTGTCGCCACCGGGGGGGTGGACACAAACGCCTCTACCGTCTTATTGACTTCAAGCGGGACAAACGGGAAATGTGGGCCACCGTCGTCACCGTTGAGTACGACCCCAACCGCAACGCCCGCATCTCCCTCGTGCAGTACGAAGATGGGGAAAAGCGGTACATTTTGCATCCCCACAAACTCGCCGTTGGCACCAAAATCATTGCTGGCCCCACCGCCCCCATTGAAATTGGCAACGCCCTGCCCCTGGCTAACATTCCCCTGGGTACGGAGATTCACAACGTTGAACTGCGGGCCGGAAACGGTGGGCAAATCGTCCGGGCTGCCGGAGCTTCCGCCCAAGTGGTGGCCAAAGAAGGCAACTATGTGGCCATCAAACTACCCTCCGGGGAAGTGCGCCTGATTCGTCGGGAATGCTACGCCACGATCGGCCAGGTGGGGAACATCGAAGCCCGCAACACCAGCCTCGGCAAAGCCGGTCGCAAACGGTGGTTAGGTCGTCGTCCCGAAGTGCGCGGTAGCGTCATGAACCCCTGCGATCACCCGCACGGGGGAGGTGAAGGACGGGCTCCCGTGGGTCGTTCTGGCCCCGTTACCCCCTGGGGTAAACCGGCCCTAGGTCTCAAAACTCGCAAAAAGAATAAGCCGAGTAACAAATATATTCTGCGCCGTCGCCGTAAGGCCTCCAAACGGGGTCGGGGTGGACGGGATTCTTAAAGTTTTGAGGGTTGAGTTTTCAATGTTGAGTTAACAATTCAAAACTCATAACTTAAAACTCATAACTTAAAACTCAAAACTCATAACTCAAAACTTACTCACAGGGAGTTATTTAGGATGGGACGATCGCTTAAAAAAGGCCCCTTTGTTGCCGACCATCTCCTCAGCAAAATTGAGAAACTCAACGCCAAAGGCGAAAAACAGGTGATTAAAACCTGGTCACGGGCTTCCACCATTTTGCCTCAGATGATTGGTCACACGATCGCAGTACACAACGGTCGTCAACACGTACCGGTCTACGTCACCGATCAAATGGTCGGTCACAAACTCGGTGAATTTGCCCTAACCCGTTCTTTCCGGGGGCACATCAAAGATAAGAAAGGGGGACGTTAATCCATGGATACCGAACAACAAGCCCAAGCCATTGCCCGCTATATCCGTATGTCTCCCCTAAAAGTGCGGCGGGTACTGGATCAAATCCGGGGACGCTCCTACCGGGATGCCCTGATGATTCTAGAGTTTATGCCCTACCGCTCCTGCGATCCCATTCTCAAGGTTTTGCGCTCTGCGGTAGCCAACGCCGAGCATAACCTCGGACTCGATCGGGAAACCCTAATGATTAGCAAAGCCTTTGCCGATCAAGGCCCCGTCCTCAAACGGTTTAGACCCCGTGCCCAAGGGCGAGCCTACATGATTCGCAAGCCCACCTGTCATATCACCATCGCGGTTTCTCCCGCCCTAGAGGAATAGTGTTGAGTGTTGAGTGTTGAGTTTTAAGTTGACAGCCCAGAAGGTGTTGAGGAAAAAACTCAAAACTCATAATTCAAAACTCATAATTCAAAATTCAGAACTTATGCAAGTGAGGTAATCAGTGGGACAAAAAATTCATCCAACAGGGCTAAGACTGGGCATTACCCAAGAGCATCAATCTTGTTGGTTTGCCGACCCCAAGCGCTACTCTTCCGTACTCCAAGAAGATCATCGAATTCGCGCTTATTTTGAAAAAAATCTAAGTAATGCTGGTATTTCCTGTATTCGCATCGATCGGAAAGCGGAGCAATTAGAACTGGAAATCCGCACTGCCCGCCCTGGCGTAGTCGTCGGACGGGGAGGCAAAGGCATCGAAGACCTGCGGATTGGCATTCAGCGCTACCTGGGCAACCTCGATCGTCCTGTCCGCATCAACGTTGTAGAAGTGGAAAAAGTCGATGCAGATGCCGTCCTAGCAGCGGAATACATTGCCCAACAGCTGGAACGCCGGGTTTCCTTCCGCCGCGTGGTGCGTCAAGCCATGCAACGGGCCGAGCGGGCTGGTGTCAAAGGCATGAAAGTGCAGGTCAGTGGTCGCCTCAATGGGGCAGAAATTGCCCGAACCGAGTGGACACGGGAAGGCCGGGTGCCTCTCCACACCCTCCGGGCCGATATTGACTACGCCTACCGCATTGCCCAAACCACCTACGGCGTGCTGGGTATTAAAGTGTGGATCTTCAAAGGGGAAATCATTCCCGGTCAAGTGGAAGCCCCAAAAGATCCTGGCAATCAACCCCGTCGTCGGCAATCCCGTCGCCGTCAACGGTTTGAAGATCGCTCAAACGAGGAGTAACGATCGATGCTGAGTCCAAGACGTACAAAATTCCGAAAACAACACCGGGGCAAAATGCGGGGCGAAGCAAGCCGAGGCAACACGATCGCCTTTGGCACCTTTGGTCTCCAAGCCAAAGAATGTTCCTGGATCACAGCCCGCCAAATCGAGGCCAGCCGTCGTGCCATGAACCGCTACATCCGCCGGGGTGGAAAAATCTGGATCCGAATCTTTCCAGATAAATCCGTCACCATGCGTCCCGCCGAAACTCGGATGGGATCCGGGAAAGGAAACCCCGAATTTTGGGTAGCCGTCGTCAAGCCCGGTCGCATCCTTTTTGAAGTGGATGGTGTCAGTGAAGAGATTGCACGGGAAGCCATGCGTCTCGCCTCCCACAAACTCCCCATCAGAACTAAATTTGTGGTTCGCGGTGCGGAGAACCCGGAGACGGAAACCCCTAACACCGAAGCGGCTAAGGAGGAGTAACCATGGCCCTATCTGACATTAAAGAAATCCGCGACTTGAGCGATGAAGACTTGCAGGAGCAGATTTTAGACGCAAAGCGTAAACTCTTTGACCTGCGGTTTCAAAAAGCCACCCGCCAGATGGAAAACAAACCCCACCTTTTCAAACACACTCGGCATCGTTTAGCCCAGTTGATGACCGTAGAGCGGGAACGGCAACTGACCCAAACGGCAGAGGTTAGTGAAGAAGTTTGAGCGGTCAAAACTCAAAATTCAAAACTCAAAACTCAACCCTAAGATCTTAAGCTATGGCAACAAAAGAATTGGTGGGAATGGTGGTGAGCAACAAGATGGACAAAACAGCCGTAGTTGCTGTAGAAAATCGAGTTTCTCACCCCAAATACGGAAAAATCGTGGTGCGTACCCGCCGCTATAAAGTCCACGATGAAAATAATGAGTGTCGCATGGGCGATCGGGTGAGAATTCAAGAAACTCGCCCCCTGAGTCGCACCAAGCGTTGGACGCTCATGGAAGTTCTGGTTCCAGCCCCTGAGCGTTAGGAGTCGCCCCCATGATTCAACAGGAAACCTACTTAAACGTGGCGGATAACAGTGGAGCCCGCAAGCTCATGTGTATCCGCGTCCTAGGCGGTAATCGTACCTACGCTGGCATTGGCGATGTGATCATCGCCGTGGTCAAAGATGCGATTCCCAATATGCCCATCAAAAAGTCCGATGTGGTGCGGGCCGTCGTGGTGCGAACCAAAAAGAATCTCTGTCGGGACAGTGGCATGAGTATTCGCTTTGACGACAACGCAGCGGTAATCATCAACGCCGACGGCAACCCCAAAGGCACACGGGTCTTCGGCCCCGTAGCACGGGAACTGCGCGATCGGAACTTCATGAAAATCGTATCCCTTGCGCCGGAGGTGTTGTAATCATGCTGAATAACAAACAGCCCGAAAAGCGCCCCTCCCGCTACAAAATGCATGTCAAAGTTGGCGACACCGTTCAAGTCATTTCTGGACGGGACAAAGGCAAAGTGGGAGAAGTAATCCGAACCATCCCCGATAAAAGCCAAGTCGTGGTTAAAGACGTGAATATTCGGACAAAGCACGTTAAGCCCCAACAAGAGGGCGAGAGCGGTCAAATTAGAACCCTGGAATTTCCCATCCACAGTTCTAACGTGATGCACTACTCCACCAAAGAAAAAGTTGCCAGTCGGGTTTGTATCGACTACAACGCCGAGGGTCGGAAAGTGCGAAAGCTCAAAAAAACGGGCGAGATTATTGACTAATACCCTCCTTCTTTGCCATGTCTATCACACTGAAAAAGACCTATCAAGAGGTTGTGGTGCCCAAACTCATGGAGCAGTTTGGTTACAGCAACATTCACCAAGTTCCTAAACTGGTGAAAATTACCGTAAACCGTGGATTGGGGGAAGCGTCTCAAAATGCGAAAGCATTAGAGTCTTCGCTGACAGAAATCGCCAAAATTACAGGACAAAAGCCCGTCATTACCCGCGCCAAGCAAGCGATCGCCTCCTTCAAAATTCGTCAAGGAATGCCCGTTGGCATCATGGTGACCCTGCGGAGCGAACGGATGTATAGCTTTTTAGAAAAGCTAATCCACATTTCCCTCCCTCGGATTCGGGACTTTCGAGGCATTAGCCCCCGGAGTTTTGATGGTCGAGGCAATTACACCCTGGGCTTAAAAGAGCAACTGCTTTTTCCCGAAATTAGCTACGACGCTATTGATCAAATTCGCGGCATGGATATTTCCATTGTGACCACGGCCAAAACCGATGAAGAAGGTCGTGCGCTTCTCAAGGAAATCGGGATGCCTTTCCGCGACAAATAAGGCAATTCCAGTAACGAGGTTCCTATGGCGGTTAATGATCCCATTGCAGATATGTTGACGCGCATTCGGAATGCAAACCTAGCGCGTCACCAAACCACTCGCATTCCAGCCACTCGACTCACCCGTAGTATTGCTTCGGTGCTTCAATCCGAAGGGTTTATTACCGGGTTTGAAGAAGCGGAAGACGGTATTAAAAAGTTTTTGGTTGTTTCCTTGCGCTATGTGGGGAAAAACCGCAAACCCACCATCAAAATGTTAAAGCGCGTCAGCCGTCCTGGCTTACGGGTTTATGCCAACCGGAAAGAACTCCCTCGGGTTCTCGGCGGAATTGGAATCGCAATTATTTCCACTTCCCACGGCATTATGACCGACAAAGACGCACGGAGACAGGGCATTGGTGGCGAAGTCCTATGCTACGTCTGGTAGCGATCGTTGTTTCGTAAGGAAGTCAGCAGATGTCTCGTATCGGCAAACGGGCGATTCCCCTCCCCGATAAAGTTACCGTAACCATTGAGGGACAAACCGTGGCGGTGAAAGGTCCCAAAGGTGAACTCTCGCGGGTTCTGCCTAGCGGCGTTTTCGTGGAGCAAGAGGAGAAAACCCTCAAGGTGAACCGAGTCAACGACTCCCGTACAGCGCGGGAGCGCCATGGGCTGTGTCGCACCCTCGTGTCCAACATGGTGGAAGGGGTCTCCCAGGGCTACACCCGTCGTCTGGAAATCCAGGGGGTGGGGTACCGGGCAGCGGTTCAAGGTCAAAAGCTCGTCCTGAGTATGGGCTATAGCCATCCGGTGGAAATGGATCCCCCCCAGGGTATTCAGTTTGCGGTGGAAAACAACACCAACGTCATTGTTACGGGTATTGATAAAGAACTGGTCGGCAATACGGCGGCTCGAATTCGGGCAGTGCGCCCCCCCGAACCCTACAAGGGCAAAGGGATTCGCTACGCTGGTGAGCAGGTCAGACGTAAGGCGGGTAAGACCGGGAAGAAATAGACTATGAAAGCAACACGTCGAGAATCTACACAACGCAGACATCGCCGGATTCGGCGGCGGGTGGTGGGCACCTCCGATCGGCCCCGTTTAGCGGTGTTCCGTTCCAACAATCACATCTACGCCCAGATTATTGATGACTCTGCCCATCACACCCTGGCAGCCGCATCCACACTGGATCCAGACCTGCGGGCGGAGGTAGACACCATTGAACCCTGTGAAGCGTCCTCCAAGGTGGGGGCCTTAGTGGCACAGCGGGCCCTGGCCAAGGGAATTCAAAAAGTCGTCTTCGATCGGGGTGGTAATCTCTATCACGGTCGGGTCAAGGCCCTCGCCGATGGGGCGCGGGAAGCTGGTCTGGAATTCTAATCATGGGCTCTGGGTTTTGAAGGTTGAAAGGGCGAGTTACTCACGTAAAACTGACCCCTGCAAGGAACCACTCAAAACTCAAAACTCAAAACTGAGAACTCAAAACCTAAGGGGGATCAATCGTGGCAGGTAATCGGACTAAAAAGAATACCAAAGAAAAAGAAAAAGATACCACTTGGCAGGAGCGGGTTGTGCAAATCCGCCGGGTGACCAAAGTGGTAAAAGGGGGTAAAAAGCTGAGCTTCCGGGCGATCGTTGTGGTGGGCAATGAGCGCGGCCAAGTAGGCGTAGGCGTAGGCAAAGCCGGGGATGTGATCGGAGCCGTCAAAAAAGGCGTTGCCGATGGCAAAAAACACCTGGTGGATGTGCCCCTCACCCGTACCTTTTCCATTCCTCACCCCACCGTTGGCATTGGCGGAGCCGCTAAGGTCATGGTGCGCCCCGCTTCTCCCGGTACCGGGGTAATTGCCGGGGGTGCCGTGCGTACCGTGTTAGAACTGGCAGGGGTTAAAAACGTCCTGGCCAAACAACTGGGTTCCGATAATCCCTTGAACAATGCCCGTGCAGCGGTGGAAGCCCTTTCCTCCCTGCGTACCTTCCAGCAAGTTGCAGAGGAGCGCGGCATTCCCCTCGATCGTCTTTACGGTCGGGAAGTGAAAGCAGCGGTAGCGGATCATGCCCCAGCCGTTGCCGAATCCGTTGCCGAGCCGGTTGGCGAATAGACAATCTCAATAGAAATCAACAGGGAGATTTTTATGCGAATAGAAGATGCAGCACCCAAACCAGGGTCAAAACGCCGCCGCCGTCGCATCGGTCGTGGTATTGCCGCCGGGCAGGGGGCCAGTGGTGGTTTTGGGATGCGGGGTCAAAAATCCCGTTCCGGTCGCCCCACCCGTCCTGGGTTTGAAGGGGGACAAATGCCCCTCTATCGTCGGATTCCCAAACTCAAATCCTTCCCGTTGGTGAACCGTACCCGCTACACCATTGTCAATCTTAAGAGCTTAGCGGACTTACCTGCCAATAGCCAAGTTTCCCTCGCCTCCTTATTGGAAGCCGGAATTTTGACCACCAGCAAAGAAGGCCGCTTAAAAATTTTGGCGGATGGTGAACTATCCGTAGCCCTCCATGTTACGGCCGATGCCTTTACGGCCCAAGCACGGACTAAAATTGAAGCAGTTGGCGGAACTTGTGTTCTGACCTCGGAAGTTTCAGAGGTTGCGGAAGCTTCGGATTCTTCTGAGCCCAGCGCTGTCGTCTAATGGAAGCGTAAAGCATTATGGTTATCAGTCGCGGTAAAGCACCTACGGCGCAGGAAACGTTCCTTCAGATGGCCCAAGCGGCCGGTCTGCGGGGACGGGTTTTGGTTACGTTGGGTCTCCTGATCCTCGTGCGTCTCGGTATTTATATCCCTATTCCTGGCATCGATCGTTTTGCCTTTAACGAACGCTTACAAAGCAGTAACTTAGGCGGTGTGATCGGCTTTTTAGATATTTTCTCCGGGGGGGGACTCTCGGCCCTGGGCATTTTTGCCCTGGGGATTCTGCCCTTCATTAACGCTTCTATTATTATTCAGTTGCTCACCGCAGCCCTGCCCTCCCTGGAAGATTTGCAAAAAAATGAAGGGGAAGCCGGTCGCCGTAAAATTTCCCAGATTACCCGCTACCTGGCCCTCGGCTGGTCTTTGCTTCAGGGGGTCGTGATTTCCCTCTGGGTCAACGAAGTGGCGGTCAATCCAGGTTTTGGGTTCATGTTCCAATGTACCCTGGCGATCGTGGCGGGTTCCATGTTTGTGATGTGGCTAGGGGAACTGATTACCGAGCGCGGTCTAGGCAACGGAGCCTCCCTGCTGATTTTTGTCAACATTGTGGCCACCTTGCCCCGTGCCCTGGGTCAAACCATTGAACTAGCCCAAAGTGGCGATCGAACCATGGTGGGAGGCATTGTCATTTTAGGATTGGTCTTCCTGGTCACGATCGTCGGCATTGTCTTCGTCCAAGAAGGTACCCGCCGCATCCCGATCGTTTCCGCCAAGCGCCAAGTGGGTCGGCGACTCTACGCCGAAAAGAGCAGCTACCTGCCCCTCCGGCTTAACCAAGGTGGGGTCATGCCCATCATCTTTGCCTCCGCAATTTTGATCTTGCCCGCCTCCCTTGCCCAGTTTGCCCAATCGGAATTCCTGGTTCGCTTTGCCAGTTACCTGCGCCCAGACAGTTCCGCCCCCTGGGTCTATGTGATCGTCTACCTCGTGATGATCATCTTCTTCAGCTACTTCTACTCCTCCTTGGTGGTCAACCCCATCGATATGTCCCAGAACCTGAAGCGGATGGGAGCCAGTATTCCTGGCATTCGTCCCGGCAAAGCCACCAGCGAGTACATTTCACGGGTCTTAAACCGCCTAACCTTCCTCGGAGCTATCTTCCTGGGCTTGGTGGCCATTATCCCCACCGCCGTAGAAGGGGCCACACGGGTCAGAACCTTCCAGGGCTTAGGGGCCACGTCCCTCTTAATCCTCGTGGGTGTGGCGATCGATACGGCAAAACAGGTGCAGACCTACGTGATTTCTCAACGCTATGAAGGGATGGTGAAACAATAGTGACCAAATTCATCTTTTTAGGCCCCCCAGGGGCCGGTAAAGGTACCCAAGCGGCCCTGCTAGCGGCGGAAATGAACCTCGCCCATATTTCAACCGGCGAAATTCTCCGGGCCGCCGTTCAGGAGCAGACCCCCCTCGGACAAGAGGCTAAAGCCTTCATGGATCGGGGGGAATTAGTGCCAGATACCCTGGTTTTGGGTTTGGTCAAGGAACGTTTAGGCAGCTTAAACGGCAGCACCGCAGGCTGGATTTTGGATGGATTTCCCCGCAATATTAACCAGGCGGAAGCCCTGGACGACCTACTGCGAGACATTCAGCAACAGTCTGACTGTGCGGTAAACCTAGACGTTCCCGATGAGATTTTGATCCCCAGGCTCCTCGGTCGAGGTCGCCAGGATGACACGGAAGCGATCGTGCGGACTCGCCTTCAGGTGTACCGGGATCAAACCGCCCCCCTCATCGACTTCTATCAAAACCGTCAGCACTTAGTTTCCGTCAACGGCAACGCGGACGTTGAAGATGTGACCCAGCGGCTAAAGTCAGCCATTCTGACCACCGTTCAGGCCGGTGCCTAGCATCAATCTGTTCCTTGTTCCCTTATTTGGAGGTTAGCCTGTGTCAAAACAAGATCTCATTGAAATGGAGGGAACGGTTACGGAGTCCCTTCCGAACGCCATGTTTCGCGTGGATTTAGATAATGGTTTTAACGTCCTTGCCCATATTTCCGGCAAGATTCGGCGAAACTACATCAAAATCCTACCGGGGGATCGGGTCAAAGTGGAACTCACACCCTATGACCTGACCAAAGGGCGAATTACCTATCGATTACGCAAAAAGTAATCGCGTCTCATTAAAAATGCTCATTTTGTAGCATTAATCATCTTTTTTTGTGTACAATTATAGTTTGCTGATCCTTTTTAAGGCTTATGAAGGTTAGACCATCGGTTCGGAAAATGTGTGACAAGTGTAGGGTAATTCGCCGTCGAGGTCGAGTCATGGTGATCTGCTCCAACCCTAAACATAAACAGCGTCAAGGTTAACCCCGTTAACTACGATCGTTGTTGAGCTTGTCTCAATTCTTTAACGTTTTCAATTCCAGCGCTGGACTCAATGGGAACTAACCCATCCCCAGGGAGACATTCGCGTTTTGCATTTCATTCTTTTTGGCTGAGGGAGACACTAAACTGTGGCACGAATTTCAGGGGTAGACTTGCCCCGTGATAAACGGATTGAAATTGGGCTCACCTACATTTATGGCATTGGCTTGAGCCGTTCCCAAGAAATCCTGGCAAAAGCGGGGGTCAATCCCGACATTCGAGTCCGGGACTTATCCGATGCGGACGTTGCAGCCCTGCGGGAAGTGGTGGAAAGCGGCTACCAACTCGAAGGGGATCTGCGTCGCTGGGAAGCGATGAACATCAAGCGTTTGCAGGATATTGGCTGTTATCGCGGTCGTCGTCATCGCATGGGCTTACCGGTGCGGGGTCAGCGCACCCGAACTAACGCTAGAACTCGCCGAGGCGGACGTAAGACCGTAGCCGGTAAGAAGAAAGCCGGTAAGAAATAAGAGTTGAGTTTTGAGTGTTGAGTTTTGAGTTCTAAGCGTTGAGTTCTGAGCTTTGAACGTTAGATTCCTTCCCCTTAAAACGAACGCTTAAAACGACCCCGTAGATCATTGTTATTTATTGACGAGAGACTGTTATGGCACGGCCAACGAAAAAAACTGGCTCCAAAAAAAGCAAGCGCAACGTTCCCAGTGGTGTAGTTCACATTAGCTCCACCTTCAACAATACGATCGTTTCGATCACGGATCAAAATGGTGAAGTTATTTCCTGGGCCTCCGCAGGCTCCAGTGGATTTAAGGGAGCCAAAAAAGGAACCCCCTTCGCCGCCCAAACCGCAGCAGAAAACGCCGCCCGTCGAGCCATCGATCAAGGAATGCGTCAGGTGGAAGTGATGGTGAGCGGGCCGGGATCCGGTCGGGAAACCGCCATCCGAGCCGTCCAAGGGACTGGCTTAGAAATCACCTTAATTCGGGACGTAACCCCCATTCCCCATAATGGCTGTCGTCCTCCCAAGCGTCGTCGGGTATAGCGTGATCATTGTTTAGTTGGGGAGGAAATCCTGATGATGCAGTTTCAAGTCGAGTGCGTTGAGTCCACAACGGAGCGGGATCAAAGCCAGTATAGTCGGTTTGTCATTGACTCCCTGGAACGGGGGCAGGGGACAACCGTAGGCAATGCCCTGCG
>DALYGI010000009.1:4958-23974 GCA_031971595.1 Prochlorotrichaceae cyanobacterium CTOTU29312 | reverse complement strand
ATACCCTAGGAAGAAGCGCTTGTTGATAAATCGCCACTAAGTTCCGGGGTAGGTCAATATTTAAACGACATTCTAAGACCTTAACGGGCATGGTCAATTTGGGACGAACTTCGAGAAAGTAGGTTAATTTTGTTCCCCCGTCTTGGGGCGTAAGTTGCCAATATCCTGAGAATTCCTTAAAATCCCCCTCCACGATCGTAAAGTCGATGCGGTGGGGAGAGTCTTCCGTCATATCTAAGACCACACGGGCAGAGAAGTTAATCTTTAAAATTCGCTGTCCCCCCACTTGCTCTAACCGAATGCCCCCGCTGGGATGGGGTAACAAACGACTACTAGACAGATTGGGAATAAAATCCGCTAATCCTTCGTAATCCGTTAAAACCTGCCACAGGGTTTCTGCGTCCACGGGGATCAGGATTGAAGCGGTCACCTGGCGTTTACGTCCGTCTAGGCAATGGGTGGTAACGGTCACCCCGTCTACCAAACGATCGATTTCCATCCCTGTTAATGCTGAAGCCGCTGGATCCAGGGTCGGTTTCCAAGGGGAGGAGGAGGGTAATTCGGAATAAGCATCCATAGATCAGACACAGGTAAGGAATTTGCTCAAAACTGGGGATGGTTAAAATTACGGTAGGGGCGGGGTTTCCCGCCCTTTAATTTAACCCCTAGGGAAACGATCGATAAGAACGATCGCTGTTGAAGGTATAGTCCTCCGTTTCCGGTTCTTCCCGATCGTCTAGGGCTGCTCCGGTGCTGCCGCCACTCACAACCCCTAGATCAATCTGCTGACGATAGTAGTCTACATTTTTCACTTCCACCTCAACCCGATCGCCTAGGCGATATTGCTGACGATTTTTGCGACCCACCAAACATTGCTGGCGCGATCGATATTCGTACCAGTCATCCTTGAGGGAACTGACGTGAACCAAGCCTTCCACCAGTAAATCCTCAATTTCCACAAAGAAGCCGTAGGACTGAACGCCGGTAATTAACCCGTGGAAAATGCCCCCGGTGTGGGCTTTCATAAATTCTGCTTTTTTCAGACCAATGAGATCCTCTTCCGCTTCCAAGACCAGTTTTTCCCGTTCGCTGAGGTGAATCACCAAGCCTGCCACTTGCTCCTCCAGTTCCCCATGGATTTCTGGGGGCAAAACATTCCAGTTCACCTGGTCGTGACAGCTACTATGGTTCAAATTCACCGATTCCTTAGAGCGCACCGAACGACGATCGCGGCCTTGGTCAAAGAGGGCATGGAGAATCCGTTGCACCATCAAATCCGTATAGCGCCGTGCCGGACAGGTAAAGTGGGTGTAGGCATCATCCAGGGCTAGCCCAAAGTGTTTGCCGGGGGTGATGGAGTAGGCGGCGGGGCGCAGGGTTTCCTGAAGCAGGTAGGTTAACACCCGCTCGGCGGAGGATTGGGTAAATTCCTCCAGTAAGCGTTGATAATGCTTGGATTGCACCCCGTCTTCACTGTCAATATCCAGGTAAATCCCCAAATTTTCCACGAGTTTAAGCAATTCCTGGGCTTGAATGGGCTCCGGTGGACGATGCACCCGATAGATGGCCGGCAAACTCAAGGCTTTGAGATGTTGGGCAATGAGGTGATTGGCCAAAATCATCACTTCCCCTAGGGCTGCCCGGATGGGGAGTTCCTTGGCCACCAGCATGGCTCCTAAACTGCCTTCGTCGTTATAGGAAAAACGGCTAAACCACTCACTGCCAATTTGACTCACCGCTGGATTGCTCTGGCTAGAGAGATGTTCCGGTAGATTTAACTCAAAAGCGCCCCGATCCCGACGATGTTGCCGTAGTCGATCGCTGAGTTCCAGGAGATGATCCAAAATTTCCGCCACATCCCCAAAGGCTTGGAGATCTTCCGGCAGGGGTTGCTCCCGATCCCGATCTAAGACGGCTTGGGCTTGGCGATAGGTGAGGGCCTGATCCACCTGCAACATGGAGGGTTGGATTTCAAATTCTAAAACCTGACCTTCGGGGCTGAGGGTAACCAACAGGGAAATCGTTAACCGCTCCTCCGCTGGCTTTAAGCAGCACAGATCATTAACGATCGAGGGGGGGAAAAGGGGAATAACCGTCGTGCCCAAATAGGCCGTAGTGCCCCGCCGCCGCGCTTCTAAGTCCAGTTCCGACTCTGGGGGCACATAGTAGGCCACATCGGCGGTATGAATGCCCAGTTTCCAACAGCCATCCTTGGTTTGGGTCAAAGACAGGGCATTGTCTACAATACTTTCCGCCTCCGCTTCCACCTGGGGATTGGCCACATGGATGGTGATCACCCGCTCCGCTCGCAGGTCGAGGCGATTTTTCTGATCCGTTTTCCGCAGGCGGGCCGGTAGGGTTTCCACAGCGGCTAATACCTCACTCTGGAAAGCGGTGGGTAGGCTATGTTTGCAGCGCACAATATCAATATCCGAAGCGGCTTCCGCTGTGCTGCCTAAAATCTGGGTAACGTGCCCTAATGGTGGTTTCTGGGCGATGGGGTAGCGTTTGACGGAGACATTCACTAAATGATCGATGGCGGGGGCCAGTTGGGTATCGTCCCCTTCTAACTCCAGTTCAAACAAGAGGCGATCGTCTAGGGGAACCGCTCGGAACTCCTGATCTTCCGTTTGTTTTACCCGTGCTAACACAGAAGTATTGGCCCGTTCTAAAATTAAAAGTACCTCACCCTCAGGGCTGCGGCGACGGCTGCCCTCCTTGGTGACCTTGGCTAAAACCCGATCCCCATTCCAGGCATGATGGAGGTGACACTCTCGAATATAGACATCTTCCGCATCTTCATCGTCCTGAATGGCAAAGCAAAACCCTTTGCTAGAGCAGCGCAAACGCCCTTCCACATAGCTCAAATCACTTTCCTTGCGGTACTTACCCCGGTCTTTCACTAAAATACCGAGGCGCTCCATCGCATCCAGGGCAATTTGAAGTTTTTCTGCACTGGCTTCATCTTCACACCCTAACTTCTTTTCTAGTGCTTTTGGTGCAACAAGCTTATCTTCTGTAAAGTTTGCAAGTAACGCTGCAATCGAAAACTTCATGGAAATCAATCCTTTTCTTGGTGATGAAGGGCCGCTAAAACACACTACAGACTGCCATTTCGCGCCTGATGGAGGACAATTTCCGTCATTGAGGAGAACTCAGGCAGTCTTAGAACTGATGGTGTTTTCCTACTATACAGCAACATTTCACCCCTTCTATTCCTATGAGTGTCTTCATTGAACGCCTTCCTGCCTTTGATACCAATTACATTTTCCTCTTGTACGATCGTCTTTCCCACTCCGCAGGGGTGGTAGATCCGGGGGCATTGGAACCCGTCCAACACCGATTAAACGCTTTGGGGGCAACCTTAACCGCTATTTTCAACACCCATCACCATTGGGATCATATCGGCGCAAATCAGGCCCTGTTAGCACAGTACCCCGAAGCGATCGTCTATGGGGGGGAAGCCGATCGGGGCAGAATTCCCGGCCAGCAGGTCTTTTTAAAAGAAGGCGATCGGGTTAGTTTTGGGGGATATACCGCCACGGCTCTGTTTGTACCAGGTCACACCCGTGCCCATATTGCCTATTATTTCTCCAAAGTCGAAACCGGGGAAAACACCCCCGCAACCCTCGGTACTCATGGCGATCTTTTCTGTGGGGATACCCTCTTTGGGGGCGGATGTGGGCGCTTATTTGAAGGTACGCCCGCCGAAATGCTGAGTTCCCTCGATCGTTTCCGGCAACTCCCGGAAGAGACACGGGTCTGGTGTGCCCATGAATACACTTTAAATAACCTCAAATTTGCCCTCACCGTAGAGCCGGAAAATCCAGCCCTGCAAGCCCGTTATACCCAAGCAAGCGCCCAACGGCAGCGGGGAGAAGCCACCGTTCCCAGCACCATTGGCCTAGAAAAAGAGACCAATCCCTTTCTGAGATGGGATCAAGCGGCCATTCAAACCGCCATGGGAAGTGAGGATGGGGTCAAAGCCTTTACCCGTCTGCGAGGAAAAAAAGACCTGTTTTAGCACAAGAAACCCAAACCTAGTCCATAATCGTAAACATTCCAGATCATGAGGGATCCCTGGATTCTCCAGTCAGATCTCCCCGTCGATCCGGGGTTAGATTCTCAGTTAAGATCCCCATGGAGATTCCCAGCGAGATCCCCAGTTAGATCCCAAGTTAGATCCTTCGTACCTTCTGTACCCAGCCTGAGCGGAAGAATGGAAGAATATCACTCTTTTCACCAGACGGAAATCACGGCTAAACCCTGTTGTGACTCCTCTCAAACCTGCTCTAAACTCACCTACAGATAGACCCTTAACCCCTAAGTTAGAGATGGGTATAGCCCTAGGTGAAAGCCTCCCTATTTTCCATCGGATAACCAGTGCGGTAATCTTAACTGTACCCTTAAGCTCAGGCTACTCAGGCTATTCATCAGGGCACATGGCTATGTAATATTTAATCTACCCTTAGAGACTATGAAGAATGTTTTAGCTTTAAACTCCTCTCCCAAAACCCTAGAGACCCAGCCCGCTGTTCTCGCCCAAGTTAATACCATTAAATTAGTTCAAGAAAATCCTTGGCTGGGGCTATCCATTGCCCTTTGTGTGGCCCTCCTGGGCTCCATGGTGATCTATCGTCTACAAATTAGAAAAGCCAATAAACTCGTTCGGTTTGAACGCTACAAAAATCAGCAATTAGCAGACAAGTTGAAACTGGCCCTGCGAACCATTTCCAAAATGGAAACCAATCCAGACCTCGTAGCTTCCCGCGAATTTAACCTGGATTACCTGAGAATGCGGATGGAAGAGGAGCATTTTAATAACGCGATTATGGAGCAAATTCGGGCCAAAATTAAGGATCACGTTGCGGCGATTCTGCGCCCCAAACAAACGGATATGGGCATTGGGGTGGCTATTCCTGGGCGGCACGTTGATGCGATCTTAGATGTTTCCTATGCCCCCCACGATCGCCCCGAGGAACGGAAGGTACTCTTTCGGATTCAGGTCAAGCTCGTTAAAATTCCCACCCAGCCCTCCTCCCAAACGATCGCCCAGTTGATCGACTGTGTAGAGCATTACATTAAACCCACGGATGACGATGATAAATATTGGCAGCCCACGGTACAGGGCAGGCTCTTAACGATGGACTGGGATCAGAAAGCTAAACCCACCCCCTTACTGGTGTTAGAGCAGGGACAGGACGGCGGCAACGTGGTCTTCAATACCCGCACCAAAATGCGCCAAGCCTAGCGGCATACAGCAATTCTCATGATCAAGGATTAGCGTAGGGCAATCCCCCCATGGTTGCCCCAGTCCCAAGGGCACAGGGCAAATTTCAAGCGATCGTAATCCCGATCGTTACATGAGAGTTATACCATCATCCTAGGGCGGCCACGGGATCACCGCCCGTACATTTAAATTTGAAAATGAGAATTGCGAGGTCAGGATTTACAGCTTTGTGGCCAACCCGGTTTGATTGAAATTGCTCATACATCCCCCCCGGCAGGTCTCCAAACAGAAAATTCGTGTAGAATCAACTGTTAAGTTTTGATAAGCACAAATTCTTAGTAAGAGGTTTTTTATGGCTACTCCTACCATCACCCCCGTTTCTTCCGTGGATTCCCTTGCCACCCTCGATCGTCTCCGCCAATTTTACAAAGCCCCCCAACAAGCGGAATTCCTCTGTCTACAAGCGGAAACCGAAACCCTGCTCCTTCAGCTTGCAACCTTCTCCGGCAAGCACAGCAACGATCGTAACTAATCCCATTATTTCCAGTTCCCCTCCTGGGAGGGGTGGGTTGGCTGTTGACGAGTAAATCTAGTTGGATCGAGTAAGGTTTGGCGTTTCCCGATAGGCTAGACCCACCCCCCAACCCCCTTCCAAGAGGGGGAGTTTGTTCCGGTTCCTCTCCTGAAGGGGGAGTATTTTATTCCGGTTCCCCTCCTAGGAGGGGCTAGGGGTGGGTTGGCTGTTAACTAGCAATTGATTAGAAAAACTAATTAGAAAAAACTATGGCACCGATCGTTGAAGTTTTAGCCAACCGTGAGGACTTAATCCAACGGGCCGCCGCTCTTATTGAGAACAAAATCCAAGAAGCGATCGACAGCCGAGGTCGTTGTACCATTGCCCTGTCGGGGGGAAGTACCCCTAAACCCCTCTATGCCAGCCTGGCCCAAACCCCTTTACCCTGGGACAAGTTGCATTGTTTTTGGGGAGATGAGCGCTATGTCCCCGTGGATCATCCCGACAGTAATGAAGGCATGGCCCGCCAAGCCTGGTTTAATCAGATCCCTATCCCGCCGGAAAATATTCACCCTATGCCCACCCTAGCAGGAGATCCAGCGGTAGATGCAGACACCTACGATGCTCACCTGCGCCAGTTTTTTGCCGTTCCCGCCCCCGCTTTTCCAGTATTTGACATTATTTTATTAGGGCTAGGGGATGATGGCCACACCGCGTCCCTGTTTCCCCATACCGCAGCCCTAGAAGTGAACGATCGCTGTATCGCTGTGGGCAACAAAGATGGACAACCTCGCCTCACCTTTACCATTCCATTAATTAACCAGGCCCGATCGGTCATTTTTCTGGTGTCTGGAGCCACTAAGCGCCCTGCCCTAACCGCCATTTTTCAAGAAGAGGGGGATCCTAGCCTCGATCGTCAATATCCGGCCCGCTTTATTCGTCCCCAAGGGGAACTCCTTTGGTTACTAGATAGCTTTGAATAGAGCCAAGAAAAGGGAGAGGAGGCTGCTTGGAAAAAGTTGCGGCTCTCCTGAGAATAGGGTGAAAAATGTTCGCATATGATACAAAACTTTTCAAGCCCGATTTCTCAAAGCCTCACTATATAAAGGTTCTAGAGAATACAAGGGTATCTTAATAAGCCTTAACACTCTAACTTCAGGAGAGCCGGAAAATTTAGCGTATAGTTGCTACACCTCTAATGGCAGTCTAATTTGTGCCTTGGCGTACTAGAACAAACTCCCTAGGCGAGAAACTAGAATAAACTCCCCCTCTAGGGAGGGGGTTGGGGGTGGGTTCTAGGCGGGAATCCGCTCTAGCAGCACTGGACAGGTGGCATTAATGCGTACATAGTCTGAGGTTGAGCCTCCCACTAAACGATCGAGGTCTACTAGGCTCTTTGCGATGGATGGACGACGATCGGGAGATCCTAGGATCATGAGATCGGTCTTGGTTTCTTCTGCCACTGAGCAGAGGGTGGGGCCGGGTTTATCGGTGCTGCTGAAACAACGATAGGGAATCCCCAACTGTTTTACCCTGGCGATCGCTGGGGCCAGAACGGGATCATCCTCTGCCTTGCCGTAGGCATCTCTGGAACCGGCATGGGTCAAAATAATTTGCCCCCCTTGTAAACCATTCGCTAAAAAGAGGGCCAGATTTAAACAGCGCTGGGTGGAGTCGGACTTATCGATCGCTACTAAAATGCGGCCAATGCGCTTGACGAAAATATCATCTTTAACCAGCAACATCGGGCGAGAGGACAATTGAAACACATATTGACTCACGGAATTTTCCAGGATGGCCCGTAACTTTTGTAAACCACGGGAACCCATCACAATCAAATCCGTTTCCAGTTCTTCCGCCACCGCACAGACCACATCTTTGGGATCCCCTTGGCGCAAAATCGTTGAGACGTTCGAGGGATCCAGGTGGGTAGACTGAATGGCAGAGGCTAGAATTTTTGCCCCTTCTTCCCACTTCTCCGACAGGGCTTCCGGGGTAATTTGGGGAGGAACCGCATGCAGTAAGGTGACCTGAGCGGACTGGAGCGCAGGAATTTCTAGGAGCATTTTGAGCATGGCTTCCGTTTGCCCTGCCCCAGAGTCGGCTAAAAGGATTTTGTTAATCATAAAATTACGATCGTATCGTGTGGTTAGCCTGAGCATACACTTTAACCGCTTCATAACTCCCTAGAGCTTTACAAGATGATACGTTCTGCTCTTGCCCTAGGATTGACCACGATCGTCCCCAATCCCTCAATCGGATTTTTCGAGCAAATTAGCCGTTTGCTGAAGTAAATTCGCTAAAGATTCTAAACACTGGCACACAGACTCATAATTGGTCTGGAACTGCTCTGGGCTCATGGTAGACAGTTGGCGCAGAGCGTTACCACTGGTTTTTAAGGCTTCAATGAGATGCAATCGATCGCTTTCAGTCATCACGTCAATAGGGGGGCAAATGGGCTAAAACCCTTCCTTGGGGGTGGGGTCAATCCGGTCAGTCCACAGGTCAACAGGCAAACCACTTTGTCTATCAAACCACTTTCGGCGCAAGTGCAAAAGGTTTTCTGTTTTTTTATTATTGGTCTCGGCCATGAGCCTTTAAACCTAGGGATTTGGCGTAGGATACAAAAGTATGTGGGGTATGTGGGGCATGTGGGATATGTGGGACAAGAAACCGGAGATTTGGGGATCTTGGCACTTCAGTTGCACCTGCCGTTAATAGGTTAATAGGTGAATAGAGTGGGGAAGTATCGGGTAAACAGGTCAGGTAAATTCATGCTGCCGAGGCAGGCATTTGACTCCCTTAAACGCCATAAAGGGCTTTACGCCATCATTTCTACGGTCATCCTTAATGCCTTCGTAGCGATCGTTTACCTGATTGCTTTACGCATTAGCTTAACTTTTGTGGTCTTACCGGGAGGGGTATCAGCGGTGTGGCTTCCCTCCGGGATCACCCTAGCCTTGGTCTGTCGCTTCGATTACAGGGTCTTTCCGGGGATTGTGGTGGGATCCTTGGTGGGCTTGGCTAACCTCTCTTGGGAGAATGCGCCGGTATGGGGGCTGACGGTGGTTCAGGTGGCCTGTGCCGCAGGCAACTGTTTGCAACCCTACAGTGCGGCTCAATTTCTCAAATACCAAGGGCTATCCCTTCAGAATCCTCAAACTATTTTTGCCCAGGTGCGATCGGCTTGGCTCTTTGCCTTAGCGGCGATCGTGTCTCCCATGGTGTCTGCTTCTCTGGGGGTGACCGCTGGGGCCATAGCCCAATTAGTAGCCTGGCAAAACTATGGCTCTAGCTGGGTAACGTGGTGGGTGGCCAGTGCGTTGGCCCATTTGATTTTTACGCCCCCCCTGCTCTTAGCCCGATCGTCTTTGGATCCCAAACGCCTAGGGGAGGCCCTGGGTATCTTTGCAATTTTTTCTTTATTACTGTGGATTATTTTCTATCGGCAAGAACCCCTCAGTTATATCTTACTGCCCATCTTGATGTGGATTGTGTTTCGACTAGGGGCTTTAATCTCCAGTATCGCCGTGGTGATTGTGGCTAGCATTGCCATTTTTAGCACTTCTCTAGGACAAGGCCCTTGGGCAGATTATGCACCGGATGTATCTTTACTCCTATTGCAGTCATTTATGGGTACGTTTTCCTGCGTTTGTTTAATCTTAGCAGCGGTCACAGAAGAGCGTAACCTTGCCCAAATTAAACTGAAACAGACTTTGGCTAATTTAGAGCAGGAAGTCAAGGATCGTACCGCAGATCTAGCCTATAGTGAAGCGCAGTTAAGTGGCTTTTTTGCTACGGCGGCAATGGGAATGGGCATTGTGGATCCAGGGTTCCGCTATGTTCGGATTAACCAGCAGTTAGCGGAAATTCATCAACTGTCTCCTGAGGAGAGTCTGGGGAAAACGATCGCAGAGATCTTGCCGGAGTTAAGTGCGGAAATTGAGCCGATCGTTCAAAGTGTCTTAGATACAGGACAGCCGGTATTACACCATGAGATTTCTAAAGGATTACCAATTCATGCTGAAATGGAAAATGTATATACATCTTCCTATTTTCCTATCTTAAATACAGAAAATAAAGTCATTTGTGTTGGTTTTATTTTCAATGATATTACACATATTAAAAAACTAGAAAAACAGCTTAAAAATGCCGCTTTAACAGATAGCTTAACCCAGGTTGCCAATCGCCGTTATTTTGATGAATTTTTACAAAGAGAATGGCAAAAAAGTTTAGAATTAAACCAGCCTATCACCCTCTTAATATTCGACATAGACTACTTTAAAAATTATAACGATACCTATGGGCATCTCCAGGGGGATCGCTGTTTAACTCAGGTGGCGCAAGGGATTGCCAGCGCGATCGATACTCCTGACGCTTTACTGGCGCGGTATGGAGGTGAAGAATTTGCCCTGATCTTACCGAATACTCCTGCTGATCTTGGTCTTAAGCAGGCTCAGCACATTCACGATTGAATTCACCAGTTAAGCATTCCCCATATCTATGGATCCCACAAACAGGTTACAGTAAGCATCGGTGTTGCCACCTGGATCCCTCAGCAGACCGATCAGATTAAAGATCTGATTCAACAGGCAGATCAGCGACTCTATGAGGCGAAAAGGCAAGGACGGGATCGGATTATTTGTGGAGAGGTATCAGGATGCTGAAATGGCCATGGTTCTGGTTAAGTTCGACCTTGGGAACCCTTGCCCAGGCTTGGGTAGGGCTTCCGGTCTGTGCAGAGGTAACGATCGCCCCTGATACGCTGCCTGTAGACTCCCAAGTGGTGACAGAATCCCCCACGCCGGACACGGCCCTCTATCGCATTCAGGGGGGAACCGCTGCCGGTGGCAATTTATTTCATAGTTTACAAACCTTTCGCTTAAGCCCTCAGGAAACCGCCCGCTTTGAACCCGGATCGGGCATTGAGCGCATTATTACCCGTGTGCTAGGGACAGACCGATCGCTGTTGGATGGCCGGTTACAAATTCAGAGTAGCAATCCGGTGGATTTATATCTGTTGAATCCTAGGGGAATTATGCTCGGTAAAAATGCGGTTTTAGATTTTAACGGCGCTTTTATTGGTAGCAGCAGCGATCGACTTTTGTTTGAGGATGGCACGATTTTTGAGGTGAATAATCCCAGTCCCCTGTTGACAGTGAGTGTTCCCGTAGGGCTACAGTTTGGTACACAGTCTACCCCCATTACCATTGAACAGGGAGATTTAGATTTAGATTTAGATTTAGCTTTGGAAAATGGTTTTATTAGTAACGCACCGGGAACGATTTTTCACCTCATTGGTTCTAATATTAACCTTAAGGATACCTATTTTGATCTGGCGGCAGGGGATGTGTATTTACATTCCTTTGGCAATATGGATTTAGATGGATTAAATAATCTAGGGGGGTCTAGTTCCTTTGCAGAGAATGCCTTCAGCTATTTTCGGGTAGAATCCCAAGGAAACTTAAGTTTAATCAATAGTTTATTGGTGTCCTCAAAATCCTTTCAACTTCAGAGTCAGGGCAATATTGAACTGGAGAATCTGTTCATTGATACGGGAACCCCCGCTCTCACTGCCCCGGTAGACAAAATCGCCGATATTGAACTGGTGGCCCAGGGTAAAATTCTGGCTAATCGCAATTCTGCGTCAGAAACCTTACCCGTTATTTTGGTTACGACTACCCTTAATACTCTAGATGCTGGCAATCTCATCCTCAAAAGTGGATCAGATCTGGAATTGAATAACTCTATTTTGGTGGCCACTGCCTTAAGTTCAGGACGGGCCGGTTCTATTACCCTAGAAGCTAATGGTAATTTGCGCTTAGATAACAGCTTTTTTGCCAGTGATACGTTTGCCAATAATCAGGCGGGGGTGATGAATTTAAAGGCTTCCGGGGATATTACGTTGGATAATGTGACGACCTTATCCAGTACCAGTTTTGGTGAAGGAAATGCCAGTGACATCCAAGTGGAAGCAGGGGGCAATATTCTCCTCGATCGCAATAGTTCTATGAGCAGTAATACCAGCGGCCAGGGCAATGCAGGAAGTATTCGCCTCAGTGCCGAACGGGGTAACCTCACCCTCCAACGGGGAGGAACGATCGCTGCCTCTACTTTTAATGCGGGCAATGCGGGCAATATTGTGATCAACACGGGGCAATCCGTGAACCTAGACGAGGGGTATCTGTACAGCCTCACCGCTGGCGCAGGCTCCGGGGGACAAATTGATCTGCGGGCGGGTCAAACGATCGACCTTACCAATGGCAGCACCATCACCACCGCCGCCACCTTTTTGGCCACCGGCCCCAGTGGCAGTATTCAACTCAATGCGGGAGAAGCCATCCGGTTAGAGGGACAAGCCCAAACCTTTACCTCCCCCCCCCTGAGCCTCTCCACGCCCACCTATTTAGAACAGGAAGCGATCGGCATTGACACCAATTCCCCTCCACGGGGGAGTGCTTCCCCCCTAGGTCGGGCAGAGCTAGTCAGCGATCGGTTCTTCCTCGCGGCCCAGGCGGTGGACTATCCCACGGTGTTTGCAGCGGATCAGTTTCCCTTTGTGAGCATTCAAGGCACCGTAGGCCCCAGCGATCGTAAGGATTTTTACCAGATTGAAATTACGGAACCCGGCACCACCTTAGTTTTTGATGTGGATAACACGGATCAAGACTTGAGCGCCTATTTATTTGTGGCCAATACCCAAAACGTAGTTCTGGCCACTAGCCGCGAAGCGATCGTCCCGGATCTGGGCAGCGATCGGGATGTGGATCCCAGTCTTTCCTTTATTTTTCCCAGTGTGGGAACCTATTTTGTAGGCATTCAACCCGATGACGAATTGCCGGATAGCCCGCCCCCCCTCACGGACACCGTGCAATATACCTTAAACATTTCACGAATTGCCCCCATTGCCACCAACACCCGCATCTCTTCCAAAACCGAGGGCAGCATTGCCGCCGGTAATGTGCGGTTAAATGCCCCCTTCATTGAGCTAAAAGACGGGGCCACCCTAGCGGTCAACAGTCAAGGCACGGGGGCTGGAGGCAGCATTGATTTAACGGCTGGACGCTTAGAACTGGCAAACAATGCCCTGATTACCGCCGAAACCAACAGTAGCCAGGGAGGCAACCTGAACTTGAACCTGAGCCAATGGCTCAAACTCCGCAATGGCAGTCAGATCTCCACCACCGCCGGAACCAATCAAGCGGGAGGAAACGGGGGCAATATCACCCTCAACGCGCCCTTAGTGATTGCCCTTCCCCTAGAGATCAATCAGATTACCGCCAATGCCTTTTCCGGCAACGGGGGCAACATTGCCATTAATACCCAAAATATCCTCGGCGATCGGTTCCTCACCATTTCCGCCTCTTCCCAACTGGGCATTGATGGGGTAGTGAACATCGAATTTTCTGGAGTGGCCCTAGAAAACCTGCTGTCCCTTCTAGCCACCGAAGTATTAGACCTATCCGATCAAATCGCCGTGGGCTGTTACACCGGAAGTAGCGATCGGGCCGAAAATCGCTTTGTCGTCATCGGGCGTAACGGTCTCCCCACCGATCCCCGCCAAAGTTTCCCCAGAGAAACCCTCCTCTCCGACCTACGCTGGCCCAGTGCTTCCCAGACAGCAGCCACCAATTTGAAAGATCTCTCCCAACCCTCCCAGCCCATCCAAGAAGCCCAGACCTGGATTCAAAATCCCGATGGCTCCGTGAAGTTAATCGCCCAGCAGAACCCCGTGTTTTTGGGGTTAGAAAAATGTCCCTAAGGGAAGTCGGAACGCGGAAGTGGAGTATTGGAGGAGTAGAGGAGTAGGGAAATAGACACCTTACCTCCAAACTATTCCTTTTTCCTATTACCTGAAAAAGGTCGGGAAACCCATCCCCTACTGTTCCCTAACCCCTATTCCCTATTCCCTATTCCCTAACCCCTATTCCCAAGGGAGCGCTTTCCGGGTTCCATGCAGTACCGTCTAAGGCCATTTGTTCGATTTGGCTGGCGAGACGGAGGGCTTTGAGGGCTTGCTCTCCCCCGACGGAGGGTTGATAGCCGCCCCGGACACAGTGGACAAAATGCTCTAGTTCGGCGTGTAGGGGCTCGATGTTGCTGGTGTGGACTTTCTCGATTAGGCCGTCTTGGCGGTATAACACTTGACCGTGATCCGCTAAGCAGTTGGCGGTGGTTTGACGATGGATCAAAATGGCGTTGTCTAAAAAGTCTGCTTCTGTTAAGGAATTTTTACAGTGGGCAGCGATCGTCCGTATTTTGCGATGGGTGACTTTACTGGCGGTGAGGGTGGCTACGATGCCGTTGGCAAAGCCGAGGGTGGCGGTGACGTAATCCATGTATCCCCCATTCCGCACGGCGCTACCGCTGGCGGTGACGCGCACTACAGGGGAGGCGGCTAGTTCCAGCAATAAGTCAATGTCGTGGATCATTAGGTCTAAAACCACCGATACATCATTGGCCCGCTGGGAATAGGGGCTCATGCGATGGGCTTCTAGGGCTAAAATCTCCTCGGTTTTGAGAACCTTACTCAATTCCTGAAAGGCAGGATTAAAGCGCTCGATATGCCCCACCTGAAGAATACGCTGGGATTCCGCCGCCGCATTCACTAACAGTTCTGCTTCCCCAATGCTGGCAGCGATCGGTTTTTCCACGAGGACATGAACCCCCGCCGCCAAACAATCCATACCCACCGCATAATGAAGACGGGTCGGCACTGCAATGCACACCGCATCCACGAGGGACAATAAATCTCGATAGTCTTTGAAAAACCGAATTCTGTACTTGCTGGCTGTGTCGATGCCCCGCTCCACGTTCACATCGGAAACCCCAACCAATTCCACATCTTTTAAGAGGCTGAGGACGCGGGTATGGTGCTGCCCCATATTGCCAATGCCAATTACCCCTAGCCGAACAGGATCGGAAGCGCTGCGCTGACTAGATTCAGGCCGTAGATAGGTTTGGCTCATGAAGACCGTACTCCTCTAATAACAGCGTTGAGCAATGACGATGGGCAGCAAACTAAAGATTCATTGCAAAACATTAAGATTTTTCAACAAATCACCAAGATACTACCACGATCTGCGGTTCTGTAAAGAACTCTGGATTACCTTTTGGTACTGGGTATTTTTGACCCTTGCCCCAGCCTTTCCCCAGAAGAACGGAAGTAAGTTTTCAAAGTTTTCAAAGTCTGTCCCCCTCTGGGAGAATAATTGGGATGGTAAAGCATAGACAAAGGACTAGGGCAAAATGTTTTTTCTCATTGGCTTGGGTTTATTCGGTCTGGCCTGGTTTTTGCACCTCCAAGGGAAGCGGGTTGGTACAGAAATCCTCAAAATTCGTGCTACGGATACCTCTACGGTGGGGGAGTTAAAACAACTCCAAGCTTCGATCGAAGCAGAAATTGGGGGTGGGGCTTTTCAACAGGCGGTGGAGTTAAAGGGAACGATCGTTGCCAATAATCCCCTCACCTCTGAACTGGCGGAGGAGGAGTGTGTCTATTACCGCACCAATATTGAAGAGGAATACGAGCGCACCTACTATGAAACGGACGAGGAGGGGAAACGGATCCGCAAAACCTCACGGGAAAATCGCAAGCTGGCGGGCAATGAAACGTCCATCCGGTTTCAGCTTCAGGACGACACCGGCACGATCGTGGTGAACCCTAATGGGGCAGACATCGAAGCCCTGCAAGTGGTGGATCACTATGATCCCTACGATGGGGAGAAAAAAGTCCGCTATCGCCAATTCAAACTCGACCACACGCCCCACCAGTCCAAAGATCATCGGATTTTGGGCTATCGCTTTCAGGAATGGGTGTTGCGGGTTGGATCCCCAGTGTATTTATTGGGAGAGGTGAACGATCGGGAAAACCAGTTAATGGTGGAAAAACCCAAGGAAGAGGATCAGCCCTTTATTGTTACCTACAAAACGGAGGCGGAACTGATTGAAGATAAACAGGGTTCTCAAACCGCTTTAAAAGTGGGCTACTGGATCGCTTTAGTTGGTGGGGGGATTTCCATTCTCATTGGACTTTTTGGCTAAGTAAAAAAAACTGAAAGTCTTTAGGGGGCGTGATCCCCTCCCTCACAGGGCTGGATCTGCCCCTGGGGATCACAATTCAGGAATGATTCAGGAATTTAGGTAAAGCTTAAGCCCATCAAAGCGCTAGAGGCTATATTATACAAGTATTGCTGGCTGTCAGGAACAGAGGAGTTATAAGCGTCTTGGATATTCAAAAGGAAAGAATACTGGTGGTGGATGATGAAGCCAGTATCCGTCGAATTTTAGAAACTCGCCTTTCGATGATTGGTTACGAAGTGGTCACCGCTGCGGACGGAGAAGAAGCGATCGAAACCTTCCATAATGAGGTTCCTGACCTGGTGGTGTTGGATGTGATGATGCCGAAGCTGGATGGCTATGGCGTTTGTCAGGAATTACGCAAGGAATCCGATGTGCCCATTATCATGCTCACGGCCCTGGGGGATGTGGCGGATCGGATCACGGGGCTGGAGTTGGGGGCGGATGATTATGTGGTCAAGCCCTTTTCTCCCAAGGAGCTAGAGGCTCGGATTCGATCGGTTTTGCGACGGGTGGACAAAATTGGCACCTCTGGTATTCCCAGTTCCGGGGTTATTCAGGTGCATCACCTGCGGATTGACACCAATAAGCGACAAGTCTTCCGGGGGGACGATCGGGTTCGCCTGACGGGGATGGAATTTAGCCTGTTAGAACTGCTGGTGGGCCGATCGGGGGAGGCCTTTTCCAGGGCGGAAATTTTACAAGAGGTGTGGGGCTATACGCCAGAACGCCATGTGGATACGCGGGTGGTGGATGTCCATATTTCCCGGTTGCGGGCCAAGTTAGAGGATGATCCCAGTAACCCAGAGTTGATTTTAACGGCACGGGGCACGGGGTATTTATTCCAGCGCATTATTGAACCGGGGGAAGAACGGATTGGTTAAGTTTTGAGTTTTAAGTTTTGAGTTTTAAGTTGAGTTTTGAGTTTTGAGTTTTGACGGTTAAGTTTTGAGTGTCAGGACTGGATTCCGCGCTGGCAGAATGGGTATAAATCCGATCGTTAAGGGTGGGTATTTACTCCGTGTTCAAGGTTAAACATTCAAGGTTCAATGTTCACTAGGATTATTTACCTAGGATTCTTAGGACGCTTCGAGTTTATCTAGCCCCTTACCATGCAGTGGATTTCAGGATTTTTTGCCCGCGTTGTTAAACAAACGAGACGTTCCCTCGGTCTGGTTAGCACCGGGGCGATCGTTGCGGTAGGGCTAATTTTGCTACGGGACACGGGGGCTTTGCAGCCCTTGGAGTGGTTGGTGTTGGACTATGGTTTAACCTGGGCTGCGCCGAACTATCCAGACGATCGCCTGTTGTTGGTGACGATCGATGATCGGGATGTGGAAAAACTAGGTCATTATCCCCTCTACGATCAAGACCTCGCCCACGCCATTACCATCCTGAAGGGATCGGATCCGGTGGCGATTGGCTTGAATATCTACCGCAATTTTTCGGCACCGCCGGGATCAACGCAATTGCTCCAAGTCATTGAACAGACCCCGGAACTGGTGGTTGTGGAGCCGGGTACCCCTGCTTTTAACCGCTCTCCCTTGGCCGCTTTAACCCCAGAACAGCAGGGCATTGACAATATTCTTGTGGATCGGGATGGGCGGGTACGGCGGGCCCTCTTAGCCTATACCATCATTCAACTGCTGGCCCTGGCGGAGGGCCTTTCCCCCCTCCAGGGCTGGTCTGATCCCTTAGAATACCTCTGGATTCTGCTCTGGAGCATGGTGGGCAGTTCTTTGGCCGCTTTGGGGCAGTTTCGGATGGCCTGCAACCTCAAGGAATCTGAATTTCCAGACTCCCTTCAAAACCCACCGGATCGGGGTCAGGACTTGGGACAGGACAGCTTGGGTCAGGACTTGGGGAAAAACTTGGGACAGGACAGCTTGGGGAAAAACTTGGGTCAGGACTTTGGCCAGAGAAGTAGTAGCTATGTCTGGATCGCAACGGCCATAACCCTGATCCTGGCGGGGGGCAGTGTCCTAGCCATTCATCAAGGGCTGTGGCTCCCCGCACTACCCGCCATTTTGAGCCTGTGGGGCAGCATTAGTGCGCCTGGGCTGGTCTTTTGCCCAAGAGCAGCAACAAGCCCGACTTTTGCTGAGACAATATAACACCACCCTAGAGCGTCAAATTCAGGAGCGGACAGCGGCCCTAATCCGCAGTGAGTCCGCCTTACATCAGGCCCAAGCCTTGGCCCATCTGGGCAGTTGGCGATTTGATCTGGCTACCCAAGAGTATTCTTGGTCTCAGGAACTATTTCGGATTTTTGGGTTAGAGGCCACCAGGGTTCCCCCGCTTCCCGATCAATGGCTGCAATGGATTGCCTCGGAAGATCGGCAGGTCTATAAACGGGCTTGGAACCGTCTCATCTCGACGGGAGAGGCCTTACACCTAGGGCATAACATCCTACTGCCCAATGGTTTATCTCGTTACCTAGAGTCTAGGGGAGAAGCGGTGTGCAATGCCCAAGGGCAGGTGATACGGGTTTTTGGGTCTGTGTTGGATATTACCCACCGTAAACAGGCAGAACTGGCCCTGCTCCAAGGGGAGTATCGGTTAAAAACTTTGGTGCAAAATATTTCTGATGGATTGGTCATTTTAGATCGTCAAGGAATTATTCGCTTTGCTAATCCTGCTGCCGCTAAGTTATTTCAGCGATCGGAAGCGGAATTAATGAATTTTGAATGGGGTTTTCCTATTTCAGCGGAAGCGGAGATGGATTTGGTGGATCTCAAGGGGAATTTACGCACCGTAGAGTATCGGGTTGCAGATACCCAATGGGAAGGAGAACTCGCTTACATTTTAGCTCTACGGGACATTACCGATCGTAAACAGGCGGACGAAGAACTGCGCCACAATCTTCAACAACAGGAGCAACTGATGAACCTGGTGGAGCGGATGCGGCGTACCCTCCAGTTAGAGAAAATTTTTAGTGCTACGGTCATCGAATTACGGCAATTACTTCAGTGCGATCGAGCGGTGATCTATCAATTTAATCCAGACTGGAGCGGGGCCTTTGTGGCAGAGTCTTCTGATCCGCGCTGGGTTCCCGTGGTGGCAGATGATGATCAGGCGGCTTGGCGAGAGTCCATCGGCAACGATCGCTGTGTGGTGCAACGCCTAGAAAACGTCATGGATCCCGATAGCCATTTTCAATCCCAGCGAGGGGGACGATATGCCCGTGGGGTG
>DALYGI010000009.1:0-4858 GCA_031971595.1 Prochlorotrichaceae cyanobacterium CTOTU29312 | reverse complement strand
GGTGGATGACATTGAAACCGCCAATTTTGTAGGGTGTTATCTTGACCTCTTGCGAAGTATTCAAGTCAAAGCCTATATCATCGCACCCATTTTTCAGGGCACACACCTCTGGGGACTGTTAGGGGTCTATCAAAATGATGCTCCACGATCGTGGAAGGATACGGAAATTAATATTTTGATTCAGGTGTGTACTCAGTTAGCCGTGGCGGTACAGCAATCTGAACTGTTAGGAGAATTGCAAAAGGTACATTTTTAGCCAACATGAGCCATGAGTTACGGACTCCCTTAAATGCCATTCAAGGCTTTTCTCAACTGTTGCATCGAGATCCCCATTTAAACTCAACCCAACATCAAAAAATCACCACTATTCTTCGCAGTAGTGAGCATCTTCTCAGTTTAATTAATGATATTTTAGATTTGTCGAAGGCAGAGGTCTTTGGTCAAATTAACCTCAATGAAACCAACTTTAACTTACCGAATTTATTGCTAGAACTGATCGAAATGTTTCAGTGGAAAGCTCAGGAAAAATCCGTGCATCTTTCCATCGAATCTGATCCGGATTTACCGACCATTATTAAAAGCGATCGGTTGCGCTTACGTCAGATTTTGATGAATTTGCTGAGTAATGCCATTAAGTTTACCAGCGAGGGGGAAGTGATTCTCAGAACCAAGGTCTTATCCAAACCAACGGAAGGATTTTGGCTGATTCAATTTGAAGTTCAAGATAGCGGGATAGGCATCACTGCGGAGGAATTAACCACCCTTTTCCAGCCCTTTGTCCAAACCCAATCGGGCAGAAAAGCTTTAGAAGGAACAGGGTTAGGGCTCTCCATTAGCCGTACCTACGCCGAGCGCATGGGGGGAACTTTAACGGCCCAGTCTACCTATGGGGTGGGGTCTACCTTTACCCTCCGGTTAGCCTTTGCCTGTCCGAAGGTCTTGGAATCCATCGATCTCCATCCCGATCGTCGTTGGATCTTAGCTCCCGATCAACCAGAATGGCGCATTTTAGTAGCAGATGATCAACCCGACAGCCGGGAAACCTTGGCGGAGCAACTCACGCTCATGGGCTTTGTGATCGACACGGCCAGTAATGGATTAGAAGCGATCGATCGGTGGAGGAAGTTTAAGCCCCATGTCATTTTTATGGACATCCGTATGCCGCAGTTAGATGGTTTGCAAGCCACTCGCCAAATTCGGGAAGCGGAGCAGCAAGATGTCGCCCCAGCCACGATCGCCCCGGCCATGATCTCCCCGGCCATGATCTCCCCGGCCACAATCATTGTGGCTTGCAGTGCCAGTTTCATGGAAGACGATCGCCCCTTGGTGATGGAGTGGGGATGTAATGACTTTTTAGCCAAACCCATAGAGGAAAAAGCACTGCTAGAAATGCTTCAAAATCATTTAGATTTAGCGTGGACGGAACAACGATCGGAGGAGCCTGCTGTAGGCCAAGATCATCTGCGCCAGTTATTTAATCAGACCTCCGTAGATTGGCGGCAGGTGTTTCATAATGCCATCCTCGACCTGGATGAAGATCGCTGTTTTGCCTTAGTCCAAGAGATTGAAGCGGAACTCCCGGACTTAGCCGAACACTATCGCCAATGTTTAACCCAATTCCACTACGATCGGATTTTAGATTTTTACAAGCCCCCTACCCCTACCCCTACCCCTGCACCGCAATTGCCGCGATCGTCTTGAGGGATGGGGTAATTTCATACAGCGCGATCGATTCAGGTCTGGCTACCCTGAGATTAGGGGTAAAAACGATCGGGGTTTTCTGAAGATTTCCCGCTAGACCTTCCCCCGTAGCCTTCACCACCGCCTCCTTACACACCCAATGGCGCAGAAAGGTGACCTCCTGGGTTTGGGGGGGCACTTGCTTCAGCACCGCCTGCTCTTCAGGGGCAAAAAAACGCTGGGCAATCCCCTCTAAGTCTCGTTGTTTGCCCGTCACTTCTAAATCTACCCCCAAGGGATTGGGGCTAAAGCCATACAGGGCATAGTGTTGACCGTGGCTAAGGTTAAATTCTAGGGACTTTTGACCTGGCACCATTCCTAACTCCGGTTTGCCCCGATCGCCATAGGTAAACTGCACCTGAGCCGGATCCTGTCCTTGATACCAACCCACCAAAGCCCGCAGGATGCCCCGAATGAGGATAAACCGCCCCCGCAGCAGATCAGCCTTAAATCGATCGCTTCGCTGCTGTTCCTCTGGACTGAGCCACCGTTGATAGGGCTCTAGGCCTTCTCGTTGCAAAAGACGATCGACCTGCAAAAACCACAGATCCACCCAGGGCGCAGCTAGAAACTGCCGATACAGGAGCAATTCCCCAGGAAACCCCGGAGGCGCATCTTGCCAGCACAGCAGCCCCGGTCGCCCACAGATGCCCCCCTGATCTGTCCCCTCCAGTTGCAATCCCATCTAGAATCACCCTGATTTACCATCTCCCGGATCAGTAACCTATTTGTAACCCGCTACCATCTCCCGATCTACCAGTCCAAGCGGATCTCCACCCGGCGATTGCGTTGGCGATTACTTTCCGTACTGTTGTCCGCCAAGGGGCGCGTTGCGCCGTAGCCCACCGGAATCCAAACCAACTCAGGGCTATTCAATCGCTGGGATAAGTAGACCTGGAGGGCGCGGCTCCGCTGAAAAGAGAGGTCTAAATTTTGGGCGGCATTGCCCACATTATCCGTATGGGTAGCGATCGTTAAGTTTAAGCGGGTTCCCTGAGGCACATTCAATTCCGATCGTAAACTCTTCTCTAAGTTGCCTAATAAATCCTGAGCCTCCGGCTTCAGACCCGTTTTGCCATCCTCAAACAGTAAGTCGGCGGGTAAGGTCATGTGCAAGGGCAGGCTAGCCATGGGGGAATTTTCGGCGGGAGAGTTTGCGGCGGAATCTGCGGCGGAGTCAGCCCCACCGGGAGAATCTACCGATTGGCGGAGAGCCTGTAACCGATGGGAGAGAGCCACATCCTGAGCCGGAAGCCCTAGATCCGGAAGCCCTAATTCTTGCTCTAGGGTGGCCACATCCGTTTCCAGGGTTTGACTAGCAGCCAAAAGCCGATCGATTTCTGCCTCTAATTCGCCAGGCTGCCACTGGGCTAACCGAGAGGGATCCACAGACCCAGGACGATCGACCCCGCTATTCAACCCAGGATTATCCTGATTAAAAGACTGACTAAACCAGTGCTGAACCTGGGCGGAAAGCCGAGGGGGTTGATGCTCTAACCCCTGAAAAAACTGCTCTAAAATCGGAGTTTCCCCAGATGCTCCCCCTTGGCTTAACCCATCTTGACCGAACAGATTTTGACCTAACTTGCTTTGGCTGAACTGGGGGTACAGGTGGGCAATCATGGCTCCAGAAAGCCCTCCCGCCATCATCGTCAAACCGATCGCCCCTAGGCTAAGTCCCCCTCGCAGCAGCCCCGGTAACCCACGGAATCTCAACCGTTCCCAAGCTTTAAACGATCGTAAAGATTCTGTATCCAAAGCCCCAGAATCCAAGTTCCCAGAATCCAAGCCCCCAGAATCCAAGCTCCCAGAGGTTAGGGAAGAAACCAGCGGAGTAGACGATCGATCGGGTTTATCCGTCGAAGGGAGATCGAGGGGGCGAGTTTCTTCAAACAGGGCCTTAAGCTCGGTGGCCGCAGAATCTAGGCGAATCGGAGGCGATGGCGCAAAGGGTGATGGGGCAAAGGAACGAGGAGCGTTGACCATAATAGGTGCAGAATATAGGTGCAGAAATGTGGAGGAGTTGCAGGTAGGGGGTCGTTTAAGTGTCTGGTCGGCGACGGATCGCAAAACCCAAAAAACGATCGTAGAAAAGTCGCCCGTATAGTAGCGGTCTTCCGCCAGAATAACAACAGGGGGGAGAATCTTAGAATCTTATCGTGTCAAAATCCGATCGCGGTGTAGATAATGATGGGGGGAGAAAATCTGAAAAAACGAAAGGCTAATAATGCCTAGGGTTCCTAAGGCCACGGCCGCCGCAATCATAAACATGATCACAATTTGATAGCGAACCGCTTGCACAGGGGCGGCTCCGGCTAAAATTTGCCCCGTCATCATTCCCGGTAAACTGACTAGGCCCGTAACCATCATCGAATTAATAATCGGAGTCATGCCGGTACGCATGGCATCTTGTAAGGGATGTTGGGCTGCTTCCCAGCGGGTTGCCCCTAGGGTAAACAGAAGTTCTATTTGTTCCTGTTCCCGAACGATCGTTTCCATAAAGCGATCGACCCCTAAACAAATTCCATTGAGGGCATTCCCTAAGACCATGCCTAGGAGAGGAATTAAATATTGGGGATTGTACCAAGGATCAACTTTTAAAATTTGAGAAACGGCCAAACCCGTAACGATCGCAGCGGAGGCTAAAATCGAAATTAAACTATTCCAATACAAGCCATTCACATAGCGTTTAGTGCGATCCACCGCTGAAAAGCCTGCAATGGCCGTCATAATCAGAGCCATGGTTAAAATTAAAAGGGAGTTATCTTGGGCAAATAACCACTTGAGGATATAGCCAATTAAAACCAACTGGGTAATCATCCGTAAACTGGCCACCACCAACGATCGGGTTAGACCCATTTTCAAGACGATCGACAGGCCAATATTAACAATAATTAAGCTGGTGGCTAACAGTAATTGCGATAGTTCAATGGTCACGGGGGTGGGGAATAGTTTTGAGTTTTGAGTTTTGGGTTTTGAGTTTTCAGTTAGGGAATAGGGAATAGGGAATAGGGTTGAGTTTTGGGTTTTGAATTTTGAGTTAGGGAATAGGGAATAGGGAATACTCACGGTTCGGTCATTTTTCATGTTGGCTAAGACGAATCAACGGCAAGACGAT
>DALYGI010000008.1:8639-24637 GCA_031971595.1 Prochlorotrichaceae cyanobacterium CTOTU29312 | reverse complement strand
CTAGGAGAAACTAGGGATGTGAGAATAGCTGTACATAAAGAATAAGAAAAAAATAAGAAAGAGCTTCAATCTCAAACGATCGAAACCCTTTCTTAAGTTGGTTCTTATTTACTTTTAAGTTGGTGGCGGAGCATGGATTTGAACCATGGACCTTCGGGTTATGAGCCCGACGAGCTACCAGACTGCTCTACCCCGCGTCGAATACTCTTTTAATATAACGGAGACTTTTAATTTTGACAAGGTAACCACAGAAAGTTTTCACAATTGCCGTCCCTCTAGGATAGGATGAAAACGTTGTGCTAAGACGTGGAGAGGTAGTCTTGAGTCACCCTGTAGATGGTATTCCCCCCCATGGTGGGCATCTCATTAATCGCGTTGCCACCCCTGCGGAACGGGCAGAATTTTTAGCAAAAGCCGATGAATTACCCGCTGTGCAATTAGATGAGCGGGCTGTTTCTGATCTGGTCATGATTGCCATTGGTGGTTTTAGTCCCCTCAATGGGTTTATGGAGCAGGCAGACTACGAGCTTGTGGTTACGGATATGCACCTGACCAACGGGCTACCCTGGTCTATTCCCATTACCCTATCGGTGGATGAGACGGTTGCTGCCCCCCTCAAGGAAGGGGAGTGGGTTCGCTTAAATGATCCTACGGGCCGGTTTATTGGGGTGTTGGAACTGACCCAAAAATATCGCTACAACAAAGCCCACGAAGCGATTAATGTCTACCGCACCGATGAGGAAAAACACCCCGGCGTGGCGGTGGTCTATCAACAGGGTGCCCTCAACTTAGCGGGGCCGATCTGGTTATTAGAGCGGGATCCCCATCCTCTGTTTCCGGCCTATCAGGTGGATCCGGCCCAGTCCCGCGCCCAATTCAAAACCCTAGGCTGGGAAACGATCGTGGGGTTCCAAACGCGCAACCCGATTCACCGCGCCCACGAGTATATTCAAAAGTGTGCCCTGGAAACGGTGGATGGGCTCTTTTTGCATCCCTTGGTCGGGGCCACCAAAAGTGATGACATCCCGGCGGACGTGCGGATGCGGTGCTACGAAATTATGATCGAGCATTATTTCCCCAAGGATCGGGTGATTTTAGCCATTAATCCGTCCGCCATGCGCTATGCAGGCCCCCGCGAGGCAATTTTCCATGCCCTGATTCGTAAAAATTATGGCTGTACCCACTTCATCGTGGGCCGGGATCACGCCGGGGTTGGAGATTACTACGGCACCTACGATGCCCAGTACATCTTTAATGAATTTGAACCAGGCGAGTTAGGCATTACCCCCATGATGTTTGAACACGCCTTTTATTGCAAACGCACCCAATCCATGGCAACCACCAAAACCAGCCCCAGCAGTCCTGAGGAGCGTATTCACCTCTCCGGCACCAAGGTTCGGGAACTGTTGCGGAGCGGTCAAGCGCCACCGCCAGAATTTTCTCGTCCTGAAGTAGCAGCAGAACTAATCCGAGCCATGCAGGACTAGAGAGTAGGGTAGGGGCAATCCCCCGTGGTTGCCCCAGTCACAGGAATCCCGATCGTACCTTTGAAAAGGAGGATGGCTAGTATCCCACGGGTGAGGGAGATAGAGGCTCGTCGGGGCAAGACCAGCGGAACCATGCTAGAATCCTAGCAAGTTACAATATGAAATCTTTCTTAATAAATCCACACCAAATCACCCAATATTGAACGTCATGCCTCCCTTCGACCTTTTTCAAAATCTATTTCCCTTTCCCCTTCACCTGGATGCCACCGCCATTGCGGGAACAGCCCTGTGGTCTTTAGCCTTATATCTGGGACTTTCCCCCACAACAGAGTGGATTACAGAGCAACTGGGGCGATGGCTCAACTTTGCAGAACGATCGCTTTATTTTTCAGAAAAAGACTTTGAAGAAACCCGTCCCGTGCGGGAATCCGTCAACGCCCTTTACGCCTCAGCCTTAAGTATTATCCCCTTTCTAGCTTTGGGGGTTGGTTTTAACTACGGCGTTGAAATTGGTCTAGGGCGGAGTTGGGCCATTAGCATGGGAATTTTAGCCTGCATCAGTTGCGCGGTGTATGAACTAGGCAGACGGGACGGCCAAGCCCGATCTTAATGGAGTTTTGAGTTTTGAGTTTTGAATTCTTAGTATTTGGGTTTTGAATTCTCAGTGCTAGATTAACAATCCTGTTCACTCCTGACCTCCTAACCCGATCGCGGGTGGGTCAGGAAACCCGGCCCCTACATTCCCTATTCCCTATCTCCTAACTCAAAACTCAACCTTCAAACCTATCCCCTATTCCCCATTCCCTAACTCAAAACTCAAAACTCAACCTTCAAAACTATCCCTAAATGTCTTCCGTTAGCATTGTTCTCGGTACCCGACCTGAAGCGATTAAGCTTGCTCCTGTTATTCAGTGTTTTCAGCACTGTCCCGATCTTGAAACCCAGGTAATTTTAACGGGTCAACATCGGGAAATGGTGGAGCAGGTGATGAATTGGTTTGGACTCAGGGCAAATTTTGACCTGGCAATTATGCAGGCTCAGCAGACGCTGACGGATATTACCTGCCGCAGTTTGCAAGGTCTCCAAACCCTGTTTACGGAAACTGCTCCCGATTTGGTGTTAGTTCAAGGGGATACCACCACTGCTTTTGCTGCGGGTCTGGCGGCTTTTTACCAAAAAATCCCAGTGGGTCATGTGGAGGCGGGGTTACGCACGGATGATCTCTGGAATCCTTACCCGGAGGAGGCGAATCGTCGTCTGATTTCTCAGATTGCTCAGTTACATTTTGCCCCTACGGCCCAGTCTGTGGAGAATCTGAAACGATCGGGAGTGACCCAAGGGATTCACCAGACGGGCAATACGGTGATTGATGCGCTGTTGTCGGTGGCGAACCGGAACCCGGACTGCCCCATTCCTGGTTTAGACTGGTCTGAGTATCGGGTGATTTTGGCGACGGTGCATCGCCGGGAGAATTGGGGGGAACCACTCCAGGAGATTGCGGCGAGTTTTCTAGAGATTTTGGAACAGTGCCCGGATACGGCGCTGCTTTTGCCGCTGCACCGAAACCCGGTGGTGCGAGAGCCGTTGCAGGCTGCGTTGGGGAATCATCCCCGCGCTTTTTTAACGGATCCGTTAGATTATCCGAATTTGGTGGCGGCTATTCAACGGTGTACCCTGCTGCTGACGGATTCCGGGGGATTGCAGGAAGAAGCGCCCAGTTTAGGAAAGCCGGTGCTGGTGTTGCGGGAAACCACGGAGCGCCCTGAGGCGGTGACCGCTGGAACGGCGAAGTTGGTGGGAACCGATCGTACTGAGATTGTGAGGAATACCTTGGCGTTGTTGAATACTCCGGCTCTTTATGAAGCCATGGCCACGGCGATTAACCCCTTTGGAGATGGCCAGGCTAGCGATCGGATTTTAAAGATTGTTTTGGAGTATTTGGGTTGAGATTATTTGAGTTGAGAATTACGGTTAAGAGACTGGCGTAGCTCTGCCACGGCTTTTAACCAGCGTAGCAAATCCGGATCTCCGCAGGGGTTGGGAAAGGTGAGTAGGGTTTTGATCTCCTGGGGCGATCGTCCGGTTTGGGTGTGGTAAATTTCGGCTAAGGTGGAGGGGGTTAGGGATTGACCGCGAAGCCCTAAAGACTGCTGTACCTGGCGTTGTTCCGCCTTGCTGAGGGTTTCCCCCACAAATTGATGGTTATTGACCTGGCGCAATACCCCCGCTAGGGCCTGAATATAGGCGATCGTGTTGTCTACGGGGGGAGCCGTCAGGGGTAGCCGCACCCCAAAGCGCTGATTCTGGGCAATCCACAACAATCCTAGACCCATGGCCAACTGAACCAGGATCACCATCAAGCTCGATTGTTGTAAGTACTGTTCCCATGTGAGGGAAGGCTCACCCTCCGCTTGGGGCTCTACATCTCGATAGCCGTGTAAGTATTCATCCACCCACACTTCCCCCCCGGCGGCGGTGGCCAGTTGGGCTAAAAATTCGTAATTTCCCCGAAAATCTTGGTAGGCATTGGCCGCTAGGTGAGGGCTAGTAATCCAGACTGTAGATCCGGCTGTGGATCCTATGGTTGTGGATCCTAGCGTCGATTCTATTGCTGTGGATCCTACCGTCGATCCCGTGGCTGTGGATTCTAGCGTAGAGCCTGGCGATCGTTCCCAGGCAATAACCCCAAACCGATCGGCTAAAATCACCTGCTCCCCCTCCGCCAGTTCCGTTAGGGGCAAGCGGCGACTGGTATCTAACAGTACTGTACCGACTGCCGTGGGATGATGACTGCGATAGGGGGCTAGGGTGGCCGGGGTTTTCAGTCCCACTGCAATCAAGCGGCTAGGTGCTTCAGGATTCAAAGATGGAAAATAGGGGGCGGGTTCCCCGTAAATCTGAAGTAAGGTACAGGGCCGATCGTTTTGCTGCTGGTAGTCCTGAGCGTAGGTTTCCCAAGCTTCGGGGGACTTGCGCCAACGCTGGACTGGGGTACCCCGGTCTTCCATGTAGGCATACCAAGCCCCGTACCCACTGGGATCCCGGCTATAGGTGGAGCCACTACGATCGTCCCCTTGGGTGGGAGCGATCAGCAGCAAGAGAATGATTAGGCCAAACAAGATCAAGGGCCACCACTGTTTGATTTTGAGCAAGGGGATTTCCCGCATAGATCAAAGATTAGATCATGGATTTTGGATTTTAGATGCTGTGTCCTAGTCCTTAATTGGAAACTTCCAAATAGTCCCGCACCCGGTTCCGCCGACTGGGTTGGCGCAGTTTTTGCAAGGCCTTGGATTCAATTTGACGGACTCGCTCACGGGACAGGGCCAGCACCCGGCCAATTTCCGCGAGGGAATAAAATTGGCCGTCCTTAAGCCCAAAGCGGAGTTCAATCACATCCCGCTCCCGATCGGTGAGATCCGCCAGCAGATATTGGATTTCCTTTTGTAGGGATTCGTTAACTAAATTATCTTCCGGGGAAACGGTGCTGCTTTCTAATAAATCCCCCAGTTCCGTGTCCTGATCCTTACCAATTTTCATTTCCATGGACACAGAGCGCGGAACCCGCAAGAGGATTTCCCGAATTTGATCGGCGGTGGAATCCAGGGCGGTGGCAATTTCCTGTAAGGTGGCCGATCGGCCTGTGGCTTGGATAATTTCCCGTTGTACCCGCTTAATCCGATTGAGTTTTTCGGTAATATGCACCGGAATCCGAATCGATCGGCTCTGGGTGGCAATGGAGCGGGTGATGCCCTGGCGAATCCACCAGTAGGCATAGGTGCTAAAGCGATAGCCCTTGGTGGGGTCAAATTTTTCCACAGCCCGCTCTAACCCTAGGGTACCTTCCTGAATTAAATCCAGTAATTCCATGCCCCGATTTTGATACTTTTTGGCCACGGAAACCACAAGGCGCAAATTGGCTTTAATCATGTGATCTTTAGCCCGCAACCCTTCCTGTTCAATGCGATCGATTTCCACCGTACTTAAGCCCACCTCCTCAGCCCAGCGGTGCTTGCCTTGGTGTAATAGGGTGCGGAGATCTCCAGGAGTATGACCCGCTTCTAGGGCCCAGCGATCGAGGGAGGGACGATGACCCAGTTGGGCCGTGAGCCGATCGCGGATGGTCAGGGCGTGGACATAGGCCGCTAACACCCCTTGAGCCTCTGCGGCCAGGCGGGCACGGGCTTCGATCAGATCCACATAGGCTTTTACCTTTTGGGCTTCAGAGACTTCCTCCACCCGATCGAGCAACTGAACTCGACCAATATCCTGAAGATAGAGTCGTACTAAATCAGTGGAGCGACGGGTTGTTCCGGCGGAGGCAGACAGTTCAGAATCCTGAAGATCAGGGAGGGGATCAAGGTTCATGGTCATGATAAATTACCTTTTATTAAAGTGAGTTCAGACAAATTGAGAGATAGAATTAGGAAAAAGAGTTTGTTAAGTAGTCCTCAAAGTAACAACATCTTACGGAGGTTTATAGATGCGTTATAGATGCTGATGTTATAAGTGTCAGAGACGATTTGAGATGCTTATTCTCAGATCTTCGGTTTTTGGTAGCACGAAGCCCAATTTCTTGAGGCTATGTCCCCAGAAACTAGGATCTTGGCACTGGCTAGAATCGAACGGTGGATCCACAATCTGGATCCCTTGCAACCCTTGATGTAAACTTTTGTAACTCTGCAAAAATTGAGCAGACAAAGACGATCGGAGAAAGAGACTGAGGTTTAGGATGGGGCGTTTGGTTACGAAGAGTCCCTTGAGATGCGATCGGATCTTAAGCAAATCAAAGGCAAGGTGAGTGGGGCATGGAAGCCTGAACCTGCCTGGACTTAACGAACCTAGACTAACGAACTTGAACTAGCGAACCGAGACTAGCGAACTTGAACTAACGATCGTTTTAGTTGCGGAGCTTGTAGAATCCTAGAGAAGACCAGTGCTACTTTCTATGATAGCGATCCATGGTGTAAATAATCTACATCACTGGAGGCGGTGATTTCACCTGCTCTCTCAATTTCTCTCAATTTATTCACCTAGGGCGTTCTCCATCAGCCTACTGCTGCCCATTTAGACTTTTTTCTTAACACTTTTTGACAGTATCTATGGCAACATTTCTTCATCTATCGGACGTACACCTCGGCTACAACCGCTACAACAACGGGGAACGAACCAAGGATTTTTTCTATGCCTTTGAAGATTGTATCGATCGGTATGCGGTACAGGAGCCAGTGGATTTTGTGTTAATTGTGGGGGATTTGTTTGAGCATCGATCGATTCAACCCAGTACCCTCAACCAAGCCCAAATCGTTTTAGAACACCTCAAAAAGGCTCAGATTCCCGTTTTAGCGATCGAGGGAAATCATGACAATTGCCCCTATGGGGTTAAAACCAGTTGGTTACGGTATCTGGCGGAGCAGGGCTGGTTAATTTTGCTGGAGCCTGAGGAAGATTCCGATACCTTGCTGGCTCATTGGGATCCAGACACGGGCCGGGGGGGATATATCGATTTAGACTGTGGGGTAAGGGTGGTGGGATCGCGGTGGTATGGGGCTTCGACCCCCCAAGCCATTAAAAAATTAGCCCAAGCTCTGCAAACCCTGCCCGAAGCTCCGGGGAAAACGGTGATGATGCTCCATCATGGTCTAGAAGGGCAGATTGCCCGCTATGCGGGGGCGTTGCGCTATGAGGATGTGTTGCCCCTGCGGGAGGCGGGAGTAACCTATTTGGCGTTGGGGCATATCCATAAAAATTATTCCGAAGAGGACTGGATTTTTAACGCGGGCTCCGTGGAGGCCAACAGTGTGGCGGAGGGATGGGGGCAAATGCGCCGGGGGGTGTACCGGGTGGAGTTGAATGGAACGGGGGTGGCGGCGGAACTCAAGCAGGATTATTACCAGCGGCCCATCTATCGTTTGCTGTTGGAGGCGGATAAAAGTTGGAGCCAGGTGGATCTAGAAAATCAAGCCCTAGCATTAGTGGAGCGGGAAAACCGCCAGCAAAAACTCCAGGGGGCGATCGTTGAGTTACGGCTCCAGGGACAGGTGGGGTTCGATCGTTTGGATCTTAATTTTCGGGATCTCCACGATCGCTTAAAAACCCTGAGCCAAGCCCTCATTTTCTTGCTCAAATCGGAACTGGCGGGGTCTGCGTACCTAGAGCCTCTGAACCCAGATCAGCACCTCAACCGAGAAGCGATCGAACTGAGTGTGTTTAAGGATTTCCTGGCGGGTCACCACATTTACCAACATCATCTGGAGCATTTTGCCCAGGGCTTAAGCCATCTCAAACAAAAATTACTAGAAGGGGAAGCACCGGATCCCCTTTATCGTTATGCTACCGATCTCAGACTTACGGATCTCAGACAATCTCAGCCTTAAAAATCTCAGCCTTAAAAATCTTAAAACCTCAACCTTCCAGACCCCAGCCTCAACACGATCGATGCTTAACTCCTCTGTTCCGGTCAAAACCTCCTTTCAGGTCACCTTTGCCCCCCTAGATTTAAATCAGGTTTATACCCTGGCGGAAGATGGCCACAACGGCGCGATCGTGGTGATGAGTGGCCGGGTGCGACAGGATACGGGGGGGCGGGCAGTTCGCTGTTTAGAGTATCAAGCCTATGAACCCATGGCCTTAAAAGTATTTGAAGCGATCGGCCAGCAGATTGAGCAACGGTGGCCCATTGTGCGCTCCATCGTTATTCATCACCGTACCGGCAAACTCGACCTAGGGGAAATCAGCGTCCTGATTGCGATCGGTGCGCCCCATCGGGCCGAAGCCTTTGCCGCCTGCCAATATGCGATCGACACCCTCAAACATGAAGCCCCAATCTGGAAAAAAGAATTCTGGGCCGATGGCTCTAGTTCCTGGGTTAGTATTGCCCAATGCGAAGCCCTATCTCCCCCATCCCAACCCAGCGCGGAAAATTTGTATTGGGTTGATCATGTCAACCTACTGCGGGAGAGTTTTGCCTATTTTGTCGGTCAAGATTTGATCCGGGAGGCCTTTCCCCTGGAAGATCTGGGGGATGGTTCCGATGTGGCCATTGCCCGCGCCCTCTTCTATGCCCCCTTTGTGATCCTCTCCCACAATACAGACGCGGATCCCCGCTTTACCTACGGCAATCAAGCGGCTCTCAATCTGTTTGAAATGACCTGGGAAGAGTTGACCGCCCTGCCCTCTCGCCTGTCGGCGGAACGTCCTAACCAAGAAGATCGATCGCGCCTGTTAGAAGCGGTCAGAACTCAGGGCTACATCGCCCACTATCGGGGCATTCGGATTTCCAAAACAGGCAAACGCTTTTGGGTAGATAATGCAACGGTCTGGAATTTACAGGATCGGAATTTGCGCTACTGTGGTCAAGCGGCGGCTTTTGCGGTTCCCGATCCCCTGCAAAGTTTGACCCCTTAGGCGACCTTCAGTTTTCCCTGACATTATTGATTGTGTTTTCCCCCCTTTCCCGATCGCTCCCTCCCCTGTTTCTGATTTTGCCCTTCTTTTTGTGGGGAACGGCCATGGTGGCTATGAAAGGCACCCTAGCCCATACCACGCCCTTTTTTCTGGCCACAACCCGCCTTCTCCCCGCTGGGATTTTGGTCTTACTGGCGGCGATGCTGATGAAACGCTCCCAACCCCAAAACTGGCAGGGCTGGCTCTGGATCCTCGGATTTGCGATCGTGGATGGTACGCTGTTCCAAGGTTTTTTAGCCCAAGGTCTCACCCGAACCTCTGCGGGCTTAGGCTCTGTGATGATCGATTCCCAACCCTTAGCGGTGGCCCTCTTGGCTGCCTGGTTTTTCGGAGAATCCTTGGGGGTGTGGGGGTGGCTAGGCTTAGGGGCGGGTCTGTTGGGGATTAGCCTTTTGGGGCTGCCCTCCCAGTGGTTTTCCGAGGGGATTTCCCTGTCTACCTTTTGGCAAACTCAGACCGCTGGCCAACTGTGGATGTTAGCCGCTGCCCTAGCCATGGCGATCGGGACGGTGATGAGTCGCTGGGTCAGTCAATGGGTAGATCCGATCGTGGCCACGGGATGGCACATGATTTTAGGAGCCTGTCCCCTGGCTCTGGGGGCTGTGCTAGAGGGGCGGAACGCTTGGCAATTCCTCACGCCGTTGGATTACGCAGCCCTGGGTTATAGCACGGTGTTGGGCAGTGCGGTAGCTTACGCCCTCTTCTTTTACTTTGCCGCCCAAGGCAACCTCACCAGTTTGAGTGCCCTCACGTTTCTAACCCCAGTGTTTGCCCTCACCTTCGGAGCCAGCTTTTTGGGAGAAACCCTCAGTACCTGGCAACTATTCGGCGTGTTTTTAACATTGCTCAGTGTTTACTTAGTCAATCGGCGGGAGCAACTGCGGCAACTGTGGGACACCCTATGGCAGGGCTTACGGGCAAGGGAAGAGGAAAAGGGATAGATGAACCCCAACCCCGTTGCCAGTGCCTTAATGTCCAAAATGCAGATTGCCCAAGACGATCGCCCTCGCGTGAAACTGGAATGCTTGCGGCTCTTGGCAACGTTGAATGTGAATCCGGCTAAAATGCAATTAATCTCAGGATTTGTAGACACCTACCTGCGCCTCAACGCCCAGGAAGAACAGGTCTTTCAAACCCAGCTTGCTCAACTACAACCCCAGGAGGAGGAACCCATTATGGAAATTGTCACCAGTTGGATGGAACAAGGTATTGAGCGTGGACAGATGGCTCTCATTCTGCGTCAACTGCCCAGACGAATTGGGCAGGGGCTTACGTCCGCTTTGGAAAACCAAATTCGTCAGTTACCACTCCTACAGTTAGAGGCGTTGGCGGAAGCATTACTGGACCTCAGTACCGTTGAGGACTTACAGCAGTGGCTTGAAGAGCAATAATGGCAATAACGGCTAAACAGTTGCTCAAACTGGTTCTATTGGTGAGGCATTTGTGCATATGGAACCGTGGGCGCAAATTGACACCACAAAGAATATCCGGCTTCCGTATGTCGCGGATGCCTAAGGATAAGCTAGGGAGCCTGCTTGGGTGTCGGGGGACTGGCCCTCTGCGGGCTGGGTGTTTTGGTATTGGGGCTCACCTACGCCGCCCATGCGGTTTAAGGGCCAAAAGCGGACGACTGCTCGACCGATAATGTTTTCGCGGGGGACAAATCCCCACAGGTGACTATCAAAACTGTTGTTGCGATTGTCTCCCAACACTAGATATTGATCCTGGGGAACGACTTCTGGCCCCCATTGATAATCGGGATAGTCTTGAAGGTAATTTTCTGCTAGTGCTTCGCCGTTGACATATACTTTGCCGCCTGCCACTTCCACGGTGTCGCCGGGTAGTCCAATAATGCGTTTAATAAAGGCATCCTTGAAGTTTTGGGCCCGCAGCGCTTCCGTTGGGCTAAAGACAACAATATCTCCGCGATGGGGTTCCACAAAATGGTAACTGACCTTATCAATAATTAAGCGATCGTTAATTTGAAGGGTCGGTAACATGGAGCCGGACGGAATGTAACGCGCTTCGGCCACAAAGGTACGAATACCAAAGGCCAGAACAGCGCTCAGTGCGATCGTTTTTAAGCCTTCAACCCAAGGATTCTCTTGCTGCTCAACGGACATAGGATAGGATGCGTGCGAAAGAGGTCATAACAGTGGAGATTCTAGCACGGCTTTTCCAGACTGATAGAGGGGGAAGAAGCCGTTGAGGGCTTAGCTCACTGTGGGTTGCTCACTGCGGGTTTAAATTCCTGCTGTAAGGCTTTAAGGCGATCGAGTACCTCTAGGCTGTGGGTGGCGGGACGCACGGCCACAAAGCGCTCCCGGAGGATGCCTTCTGGGTCAATAATAAAGGTATGGCGCAGGGAATAGGGGGCTAACCAAGAGCCATAGGCACGGCTGACGGAGCCATCCACATCCGCCAACAGGGGAAAGACTAACCCCTCGGCATCACAAAATTCCGCATGGGATTGTACATCGTCGGCACTGACCCCAATCACCTGAGCGTTGAGGGCTAAATACTGGGGTAAATCGCGCTGAAACCGCCGAGCTTCTAGGGTACAACCGGAGGTAAAATCCTTCGGATAAAAGTACAGCACCACCCAACGCCCCCGATAATCCTGAAGGGCTAACGTTTCAGTGCTGCCGTTGCTGGGCAGGCTAAAAGATGGGGCTGGGGCGTTCAGTTCCGGTAATTTGCCCCCTAAAGCTAAGGCCGGTCTTTCTAAGACTTTTTCCATCCCCAAAAGGGTAGCGATCGTCATCAGTCCACCGCAGAATTTACGTCGAGAAATCATTAAAATCCGGTCTCCATTCCTCAAGAGTTTTCTAGTGTTCTGGCCTGTTCTGGCGTGTTCTGGCGTATCTAAATTAGGCTTGACGGACTGGATTTGGCTTTATGGACTCTTGGCAAAAGATTGCTGAGCATAGTCCTTGAACCGATCCAAATCTGCCTGGAGAGTAGATTCCACCACACGCCCTAAAAATAATCCATCCATAATTTTACCCAGAATGCCTGGAATGGCATAGGACACACTCATTTTGACAATGCTGTTGCCTTTGCGATCGTAAAATCGAATGGCTCCCCGGTTGGGTAAACCGTCTACGGATTCCCACTGAATCATCTGGTGGGGCACAATTTTAACAATGCGAGAGAGCCAGCTAAAATCCCAGCCTCCGGTGCTGAGTTTCCACTGGGACAGGTCGGGATGGTCTTCTAAAATATGAACGGACTCAATCCAGCGCATCCAGCGGGGCATTTGCTCCAAATCTGACCATAAATCCCATGCGTGATCGAGAGGCACCTCCACCTCCACCTGTACACTATGTTCTAGCCAATCGTTTTCCGTCGTCATAGGTGGTTTTCCATGAAATGCTTATTTATTTTAGACCCCATTTCAACCTTAGATCCGGGGCATGATACAACAGTGGCCCTGATGGAGGCGACCCAGAACCGCCAACATTCCGTGTGGATTACGGAGATGGCCACCCTAGGCGTTACGGCGGGGCAGGCGTGGGCGTTGGCTCAGCCCGTAACCTTGGAGCCGGTGCGATGGCTGAACGATCGTTGGCAGATTCCCCAGCCCTGGTTTCACCTGGGAGAAAAGGAGCCAGTGAAATTAGAGGATTTTGCAGTGGTCTGGATGCGGAAGGATCCCCCCGTGACCATTCCCTATCTTTATGCCACCTATATTTTGGATTATGTGAACCCTGAGAAAACCCTAGTAGTCAATCGTCCAGAGGGATTACGGGCGGCTAATGAAAAGATGTATGCCCTGCAATTTAAGACCGTGATTCCTGAAACGATCGTTACCCAAAGTAAGGACACCATTAAAGCTTTTTTAGCTCAGCGGGATGGGGCAGTCTTAAAACCCTTGGGGGGGAAAGCAGGAGAAGGAATTTTATTTTTACACCGAGACGATCGGAACTTAAATTCCTTAATTGAAATTAGTACCCATCAGGGACAAACCCCCGTCATGGTGCAGCAATTTCTACCGGAAGCGAAGTTAGGAGATAAGCGCATTATTTTACTCAACGGCGAACCGATCGGAGCGGTCAACCGCGTTCCCACCGGGGCAGAATTCCGGGGCAATATGGCCGTAGGCGGGCGGGTAGAAGTAACCCCCATCACCGAGCGCGATCGATTGATCTGTGAGCAAGTCGCCCCAGCCCTACAACGGGATGGTTTATATTTTGTGGGGATTGATGTGATTGGAGATTATTTAACCGAAGTGAATGTCACCAGTCCCACGGGCATCCGAGAAATCGATCGCTTAAACAACCTTTGCCTAGGCGATCGGGTGGTGGAATGGTTAGAAAAAACGATCGCTCGTTCAATTTGTGCATCTAACTCAGCTTCACTGACGTGATCAATCCAATTTGGGAAAGCCATGAATTTCTAACCACCGCTTAAGGAACATTTCTTGATGATGGACAACTAACTTCCAAGCCAACTTTACATCCTGATTAACCTAACGCTTGGGTTTTGTCAACTTGTAACCCTTGGGATCTCCTGTGTCCTATACTTGGGTAAAGATACCTTTCAGGATGGCGAAGCAACGCCAATGGCATATTAGCGATGGCATATTAGGGCTGGAACGATGGCGCGTAATGAGGCTGATACACGGGCACAACTGATCGATCCCGTTCTCCATGAGCGAGGATGGACGGAGGCGCTACACATTAGACGGGAGGAAACACCCGGCCGGGTGGATGTAATCAATGGTCAGGGCAAGCGTCGCAGCAGGGGCCGCATTGATTATGTGTTGCGCTTGGTGGTTACTCTTGATGGACAAAAATCGGGAACCCAGCCGATCGCGGTGGCGCTGATTGAAGCCAAGGCGGAGGATAAGGATCCGGCGACGGGATTGGAGCAGGGCAAGGCCTATGCCAGTGGCAAGCTCCATCATTTGCTCTTTGTTTACGCCACGAATGGGCATCTTTTTGTGGAATACGATCGCTCCACGGGGTACACCTCTGGGCCGCGGCCGTTAGCGGAATTTCCCACCCCGGAGGAGTTGCGTCACCGCTATGAAGTAGCCAAGGGCTTTAGTTTAAGCAGTGACAGCGCCAAACCTTTATTAACGCCCTATGCCACGGGGGAAGGACAACGGCGCTACTACCAAGATGCGGCGATTCGGGCTGCTTTAGAAAAAATTGCCTGGTGTACGGCCAATGAAGAACTCCGGCGGATCCTGCTGTCTCTGGCTACGGGGGCCGGAAAAACGTTTATTGCCGTGAATTTAATGAAGCGGATTTCTGATGCGGGGTTATTGCGGCGGGGGTTGTTTGTGTGCGATCGGGATGAGTTGCGGAGTCAGGCGGCGGCGGCGTTTCAAAACCTGTTTGGCTCCAATGCGGCGATCGTGACTTCTAGTGAGCCCCAAAAGAATGCCAAGATTTTAATTGCCACCTATCACACCTTGGATGTGGATCAGGCAGACTCTAGCGCTAATTTTTTACGAAAGCATTATCCAGAGAACTACTTTAGCCACATCATTATTGATGAGTGTCACCGATCGGCCTGGGGGAAGTGGTCGGAAGTGTTGACCCGCAATCCTGATGCAGTTCACATTGGTTTAACGGCAACACCGCGCCAATTAGAGGTGGAGGAAGATAGCCCAGAAGCCGAGCGCGATCGGCAAATTACGGCGGACAATTTAGCCTATTTTGGGGAGCCGGTTTATGAATACACCATTGCCCAGGGCATAGAAGATGGCTATTTGGCAGCCTGTCAGATTCGGCTGAGTCGGGTCAATTTAGATGAAACAGGCATTACCAAAGCGGACATTTTGGCACGGGGTGCGACGGATGCACGCACAGGCCGCCCGATTACGGCGGAAGAACTGGATGAACTGTATCGCTGCACCAGTTTTGAAAACCGGCTGATGTTGCCCGATCGGGTTTTCGCTATGGGTCAGGATTTGTTTCAGTATTTAATTGAGACGGGTACTCCAGAGCAAAAAACCATCGTTTTCTGTGTGCGGGATAGCCATGCGGATGAGGTGGCGTGGGTGCTAAACAATCTTTATCAGCAGTGGTGCCAAGAGCAAGTGCTAACCCCTTGCGAACACTATGCGTTTAAGTGTACTGCCAGTTCTGGAGGCAAAGATTACCTGGCAGATTTTAAGGGGAGCGGTCGGAATTATTTTATTGCCACTACGGTAGATCTGCTGAGTACGGGGGTAGATGTGCCTTGTTTGCGAAATGTGGTGTTTTTTAAGTATATGAATTCTCCCATTTCTTTTTATCAGATGGTGGGGCGGGGAACGCGCATTGATCCAGAGACGAATAAGCTAATGTTTTGGCTATACGATTACACCAATGCTACCCGTTTACTGGGGCAGGATTTTATCAGTAAGCCCAGACCCGATCGCACGGGGGAAAAGCCGGAAGATTACGATCCGATGGGGGATGAGAGGGAGCCTGCACCGATCGTTTGGGTTGAGGGGGTTGAGGTGGAGATACGGGGGGATGGGATTCGTATTCCGGTGTATTTGAACGGACGTGATGTGATGGTGACGGTGGCGGAATATGAGGAGATGTTAGCGGAGCGGCTTTTGGATAGGGCTCCTACGGCGGCGATCTTTTTGGAGCGGTGGGTGATTCGGGAGGAGCGCCAAGGGCTGATGAGTCAGATCCACGATGGTACTCTTTCGGCTACAACTTTGCGACGGCTTCGGGAGATGGAAGATTACGATCTCTATGATCTGCTGGCTCGTTTAGGCTATGCGTTGCCAGCCCGTACCCGTCACGGTCGGGTGCAGGAGTTTTACACGCAGGAGGCGATCTGGTTTAATGAAATGCCACCCCCATCGGCTACCACCCTCCGGGCGATCGTTTCTCAATTTGAGAGTGGAGGAACGGAGAGCCTAGAAAGCCAAGAGTTGTTCCGGGTGCCTTCGGTGATTAAGACGGGAGGGGTCAAGGCTTTGAAGTTGTTAGGCGAACCGTTTGAGGTTTTGACGGACATGAAACGGAGATTATTTGCAGCGTGAGGGTGAGCATGGCGAAGCAGCAGGAACGACGATTGCCGGAGGGGTGG
>DALYGI010000008.1:7004-8539 GCA_031971595.1 Prochlorotrichaceae cyanobacterium CTOTU29312 | reverse complement strand
CGACTGGTTGCGATTTTAAACGATCGTTTTGCTGCGATCGAAACTGCCCGCAAAGCCACAGAAGCCCAACTGGAAGCGGCTAAAGCTCTCCCCGCTGCCTACCTTCGAGAAGTGTTTAATAGTCCAGAAGCAGAGGGGTGGCGATCGGTGCAGTTGGCGGATGTAGCCGATTTCAAAAATGGTATTAACTTTACTGCTGACCAAAAAGGAAAAGGTATTCTTACGGTTGACGTTCTCAATATGTACTCGGATAACTTATTCATTAAAACAAATGAACTTTATCGAATCAATATAGAACCTAAAGAGGATTATCTACTTCAGCAAAATGATATTTTGTTTGTCCGATCATCAGTAAAGCGAGAAGGTGTTGGATGGACATCTCTTTGTCCTTTTATGCCAGAGCCAATTAGTTTTTGTGGCTTTATAATTCGCGTAAGAATCACAATCGAACAATTACTTCCTGAGTTTTTAACACATTACTGTAGAGCATCATTTGTTAGGGAACAACTTATATCTAAATCTGGAACTGGAACTATTACTAATATCAGCCAACTTCAACTCAAAACACTGTCTGTTCCCCTACCTCCGATCGCTAAACAAAAGGAGATAGTTACTACTCTAAACGATCGTTTTTCCACTATTGAAACCATCCGCAAAGCGATCGAAGACCAACTCGAAGCCATCAACGCCCTCCCCGCTACCCTCCTGCGCCAAGCCTTCAACGGAGAGTTGTAAGGTACGATTTTGATCCCCGTTTTCTTCTCGATGAAAAGCCAAAGCTAACAGCAAAGACCAGGGAAACCGGGGATCTTGGCGATGCTGGAGGAGGAACCAGAAATCTTGGTCGATCGTTATTCCCCATTAACAATTTAAGAGGCTGAACAATTTGTCAAAGAGGTGAGGGAGCGAGGCAACGCCCAACCGGGTGAGGTGAGTTACAATGAAAGAACGATGCTACGCCCCCAACCGTTGTCCTCAAAATCCATGCCAAACACCCCATCAGACCAAACCTTGTTGGAAAACGTTACCCAACGCTTTCAGTTACTGCCCCATCCTCTCCAGCGTCAAGCCCTAGACTTTATCGAGTTTCTCTTAACCCAGTGGCAAGATTTAGAAACCTTGGAGGAAGCTGGACTTGCCCAGGCTATTCACGAAGGTCGCCAAGATAATTTTGTAGAGGAAGATGTCATTTTTCAAATTCTTGAGAGTGAATCATGAAGGTTCATTTCGAGTCAAGTTTTGAAAAAGACCTGCAAAAAATCAGAGATATTTCATTCTCACCGCTTATGCATCCTATTTTACAAAACATCCCCAATCTTTCTCCCCAAGATCAACAACAGATCATTAATTTAGTATCAACCCTTCTCAAAAAACATCAAAAACGATCGGTATACCTCAAGCAAACCTGGGCAGGAGCGCTTCGGGATTACCGATCTACTTATACTAGCCTTAGTCTCCAACAAGAAACCGTCAACAACTGGGCTAATGATGTATCTCATTGATACCAACATTTGGCTGGAAATCTTACTTGATCA
>DALYGI010000008.1:0-6904 GCA_031971595.1 Prochlorotrichaceae cyanobacterium CTOTU29312 | reverse complement strand
GATCAATCTTTACCTAGCTTAAATGATGGCAAAAACAAACGGCAACAAAATCAAAAATGGCAAAAATGGGAACGATCGCCTCTTCACCACCCAACAAAGCCTAGACAACTACGTTAAATCCATTTGTGACATTATGCGCCGCTCCAATTGCGCCGGAGCCCTTCAGTATGTACCGGAATTAACGTGGATCTTGTTTCTTCGCATTCTCGATCAATTAGAAGAAAACGAACAAGAAGAACTCGAAGCGATCGGACAAAAATTTACCCCCTCCCTCGCAGCCCCCTACCGCTGGCGAGATTGGGCAGCCCCCTACGATGAGGATCTGTTTAAGCAAGTGGATGGCAAACCCCAGGGCTGGAAACGGGATGCACTGACCCAAGGGGCAGAAGGCGAGTTCTTTAAATTCATCCATGAAGCTCTCATTCCCCACCTCAAAGGGCTGAAATATCAACCCAGTGCCACCCATCGCCAAAAAGTCATTAGCGAGATTATGTCCGGTGTAGAGCGGACGCGCATTGATACGGAAAAGAATTTTCAAGACATTATCGATAAGGTTCACGCCATTAGTCAGGACAATATTGACACCACCCACATTTTTGCCCTCTCCCAAGTCTACGAAGGTTTACTCCTCAAAATGGGCGAAAAAGGAAACGATGGCGGACAGTTTTTTACCCCACGGGTTGTCATTCGGGCCATGGTTAAAGCCATTGATCCCCGCATTAGCGAAACTGTCTATGACCCCGGCTGTGGTACGGGGGGGTTCCTCGTAGAAGCCTTTAACCATGTGCGCGAAACCCTCGGCGAAACGATCGACGCGGATCAACAGGAAACGTTGAAATATAAAACCTTCTATGGACGGGAAAAAGACAACGCCATCTATCCCATCGCTTTGGCAAACCTCGTCCTGCATGGCATCGATCTGCCCCACATCTGGCACGGCAACACCCTAACCGGTGGCATTACCTACGATGGACTTTACGAGGGTGCCCCCCCTCAATTTGATGTCATCCTCATGAACCCACCCTTTGGGGGCAAAGAAGGCAAAGCCGCCCAAACCCACTTCACCTATCAAACTGGCTCCACCCAAACCCTCTACCTCCAACACACGATCGCCGCCCTCAAACCAGGGGGACGGTGTGGCATTGTCCTCGATGAAGGCATCCTCTTTCGCACCAATGAAACCGCTTTTGTCCAAACCAAACGCAAACTCTTAGATGATTGCCAAGTCTGGGCGATCGTCAGCTTACCCCCCGGAGTTTTTACCGCAGCCGGTGCGGGCGTTAAAACCAATTTACTCTTTTTCACCAAAGGTAAACCCACGGAATCTATTTGGTACTATGACCTCAGCGATCGAAAAGTCACCGGGAAAAAACCCTTACTGGATCAAGATTTTGATGAATTTTTCCAATTATTGCCCCAGCGGGCTAACAGTCCTCGCAGTTGGCTAGTCAGCCGCTCAGAAATTGAAGCCAAAAACTTTGATCTCAAGGCCGTAAACCCCAACAAAGCGATCGTGGAAGATAGCCGCACGTCCCAAGACTTACTGGATATTATCGAAGCCAAAGGACAGGAAGTTTTAGCAGCGTTGGCAAGTTTAAGATCTTCTCCTTAGCTCTGAATCTCCACCGGAAGCCTATCTCCTCACTGCCCAGGAGGGGCAAACTTCTCCACAGGGACATCCTTCAGGGCCTTGACCATAAACTCCTTCCACACGGGCGCAACAATGCCGCCCCCCGTCGCCCCAGACCACAAGGGCGTATTGTCATCATTGCCGACCCACACCGCTGCGGCCAGTTGGGGCACGTAGCCCACAAACCAAATATCCCGCGCTGAACTGGTGGTTCCCGTTTTCCCCGCCGCAGGACGATCGAGCCGGGCAGCGGTGCCAGTGCCCTGTGCTATCACCCCCTGAAGCATTTGATTTAAATAGGCGGTGGCCTGAGCATCCAGTACCTGCCGGGGTTCGGGGGTATTATCTAAAATTAAGTTGCCTTGGCTGTCGGTAATTTGAGCAATAAACGTAGTCTCGGAATACCAGCCGCCGCTGGCAAAGGTAGCATAGGCCCCGGCCATTTCCAGGGGGGTAATGCCTACCGCCCCTAGGGGGAGGGAAATCACTGGCTCTAATTCGCTCTCAATGCCAATCAGGTGACAAATTTCAATAACCCGATCGATCCCCACCTCTTGACCCAGGCGAATGGCCGGAATGTTGCGGGAAAGCTCTAGGGCAGTTTTCAGGCTCATGGATCCCATGAAAGAGCCATCATAGTTACGGGGAGAATAATACTCATTGCCATCGGGATAACTTACCGGAGAATCGGAAATGGCGCTAGAAGGGGTATACTTCCGGCTGGCCAGGGCGGTGTAGTACACAAAGGGCTTAAAGGCCGATCCGGGTTGGCGCTGGGCGGCGATCGCTCGGTTGAATTGATTGGTTTCGTAATCGACTCCGCCCACCATGGCTTTAACAAAATGGGTACGGGGATCCATGGCCACCAGGGCCATTTGATCCGCCCCCACGGACTGGCGCATTTGACCTGACCACTCTTGGATCAGCTGTTGAGCCATCATCTGAAGATCGTAATCGATGGTGGTTTGTACCCGCATACCGCCGGTCAAGACCCGATCCCGCCCATAGCGATCGTTGAGTTCAATGACCACCGCATCGGTCACGTAAGGAATATTGCTACTGCGAAAAGAGGTAATTTGTCCAAACTTAATAGGAGTGGTTTTAGCCGTTTCTCCCTCCTGGGGCGTAATCCAGCCCAATTCCACCATCCGATCGAGTACAACGTGCTGCCGCCACTTCGCCGTTTCTAGCCGTTCCGGGTCAAACTTGTAATTGCCATCAAAGGGGCTGTAATTTTCAGGGGCTTGAATAAACCCCGCCATCATCGCCGCTTCCGCCAAATTCAACTCTTTAACGGATTTACCAAAATAACTCTGGGCCGCTGTTTCTGCCCCATAGGTATTGTGACCCCAATAGACCTGATTGAGATAGAGTTCTAAAATCCGATTTTTATCCAACACCTGCTCAATCCGCAGGGCCAAAATGGCCTCCGCCGCCTTCCGACTGAGGGAGCGTTCGGGGGTTAAAAAGAGGTTTTTGACCAACTGCATGGTGAGGGTGGAGCCCCCTTCCACCACGGATCCCGTTTGCATATTAGCCACCAATGCCCGCATCACACTATTGGGATTAATCCCTAAATGCTGATAGAAATGACTATCTTCAATGGCTAAAACGGCCCGTTTGAGGTTCGGTGAAATTTGCTCTAAGGGGACAACCTTACGATTAGCTTCATCGTGTACGGTGGTCAGCAATCGTCCCTTAATGTCGTAGATGTAGCTGGTTTCACTGGGGACATAGCTCTGCAAAACCCGCACATCCGGCAAATTGCGAAAACTACCCGCTAACCCCATCAACCCCCCGGTGACCAGGGATCCCGATACCATGACAATGCTCACTAAGGTTGCCCCGGTGACCTTGCCTGCCACTTGGATAAACTCTAAAAAAGAAGCGGAGGAGTTCGCCTGCCGTGGCCTAGCACTGGGGGATGGAGAATTGACGGGAAGAGAAGATGCGGTGCGATTTGCCATGTCACCAACTGATCATAGGGCGGAAGATTTCCTCATTTAATACTGTATTTCTTCAGATGCGTCTAGGCCTATCAGGGAATACCGTCCCAGGAGGACGGGCACGGGGTCACCGCCCCTACCTTTAGATTTTAAAATGAGAATGGCTAGGGGGAATAACCACCCCGATCGGCCTTCCACCGCTCTAGGGTATACTGGGGAGAATTTTTGCGATCAGCTATTTGGAGCAGAATATGAAACGACGGGAGTTGATTCAACACTTTGGCACAGGGCTTCTCAGTACGATCGCTCTGGGATGGACGGCTCAACGTACCGCAGCCCAAACCACTGGCAATCCCAGCTTGCGGGTGGAGTGGCTAGGGCATACCTGCTTCCTCTTTGAAGGGGATGGCAAGCGGATTGTGATTAATCCCTTCCTCAAAATTGGCTGTACCGCTGGCTACCGCTCTCCCGCTGTTGCGGCGGATTATGTCCTGCTCAGTAGCCGTCAGTTCGATGAAGGTGCTTCTGAGGTGATTCCCGGTAATCCTCGCGTCTTTTATGAGCCCGGAGCCTATCAATTGGCCGATAATACGCCGATCCAAGGCATTCGTACCGAACACGATCGTTTAGAAGGAAAGCGCTTTGGAGCCAATACGGCCTGGCGCTGGACTCAGGGGGGCATTAGCATTCTGCACCTAGGGGGGATTGCTTCAGAAATTACCACTCGGCAAAAAATTTTAATGGGCTCTCCTGATGTGCTGCTCATTCCCGTGGGAGGTAAACAACCCCCCAATGGCACGGATAAATACGATCCAGCTTGGCCAGAGGTCTACACCCCCCAAGAAGCAAAAGCAGCGATCGAAACCTTAAATCCCCGGTTGGTCATTCCCACCCATTACCGCACCCAGGCCGCGGATCCCAATCAATGCGAGTTAGTCGAAGTCCAATCCTTTTTGCAACAGATGAAAGACGTGCCCACCCGCTATAGTGAAACCAACACCATTACCCTGACCCCCGGAACTCTGCCCAGTCAACGATCGACCCTTCAGGTGATGGGATACCGTCTCTAGTGTGACCCAGTTTTATGCCCCAGTTCGAGGAAAACCTATGACTCAAGCTCAAACCCGTGTAGATGTGTCTAAGCTGACCCTGCCCCAAATGGCAGCCCCTGGTAGTGTGGCGGCAACGGAGTTACGCCCCTGGGGATCTTTCACCATTTTAGAAGAGGGCCGGGGATACAAAATTAAACGGATTGAAGTGAAGCCGGGCCACCGCCTCAGCTTGCAGATGCACCACCACCGCAGTGAACATTGGATCGTGGTTTCCGGGACAGCGCGGGTGGTTTGTGGCGACAAGGATATGCTCCTCTCCAGCAATCAATCTACCTATGTGCCCCCCTGCACCAGTCATCGCCTCGAAAATCCTGGGGTTTTGCCCCTGGTTCTCATTGAGGTACAAAATGGAGAATACTTAGGAGAAGATGACATCGTTCGATTCCAGGATGACTATGCCCGAACCCAATCCTGATCTGCCCCTTCAGGTTAGTCCCGCAGCGATCGCTGAAATTCGGCGGTTTTGTCGCCAGCGGGGCTATGCTACGGCTCAAATTCGGATCACCATTACCCCAGGGGGCTGTCAGGGCTACCGCCTCAACCTGCAATTTGCCCCGGAGGATCTTCAATCCATCACTGGGGTTTACCCCAGCCAGGGGGAAGAGTCCGCCCTCCCCGTAGATCTTGACCCAGTGGCCGCCACCGCCCTCCGGGGAGCTACCCTGGACTATGCAGAGGACTTGATGGGGGGGAGTTTCCGGCTACAAAATCCTCAGGTTCAGGGGCTTTGTGCCTGTGGTTTATCCTTCGGGGGTCTGCCCCCTGAGACTTCTGTTGATGGGGCGTGGGATGGGACGATCGATCCTGCCCCTGCCGGTGACAGTGCCCTAAATACCGAGGTTAGTCCCTAATGTTTACCTCCGTCTGGCAGAGGGTCACCTTCTCCTCTATTCCCCTCACGGAGTGGTACCGCCGTAGCTTTTTATTTCGGGTATTGGGGTACGGTGCCCCTTGGCAACAGGGCAGTTGGCTCTTGCAGTGGAGTGATGGCATAGGAGCCCTACTGATCAGTCTGGTACTGATGGTCGCTCCCTTTGTGCCCAACAGTTTAACCGCTCTTTTCCTGATGGCCGCCGCCGCCTTTTGGGGATTACTCACCTTTACAACCCCGGTGGGACAGGGCATTACCCCCACCCAACTGCTGATCACCCTCTATTGGGGCATCGCCACGATCGCCACGGCCTTTTCTCCCGTACCTACCGCCGCCTTAACCGGGTTGCTCAAGCTCACCCTCTATATCCTCTTTTTTGCCCTCGCCACCCGCATTTTGCGAGTACCGGCTTGGCGGAACCGGGTTATGACCCTGTACCTGCTCACCGCCATGGTAGTGAGTGCCTACGGCATTCGTCAGGCCTTTTTAGGAGCCCGTTCCCTGGCCACCTGGGTGGATACCACCTCCCCTCTAGCGGACACCACAAGGGTTTACAGCTATCTGGAAAATCCGAACCTCCTGGCGGGGTATTTAATTCCAGCGGTATGTTTTAGCCTCGCGGCAGTTTTAGCCTGGCAGGGATGGGGCTGTAAAGCGCTGGCCGTAGGCATGGGGATCATGAATCTGTCCTGCTTGGTGCTCACCTACAGTCGTGGGGGGTGGATTGGCTGCCTGGTTTCCCTATTTGTATTAGCCCTGTTGGTGTTGTATTGGCTTAGTCAGCACTGGAGCGCCTTTTGGCAAACCTGGGCCACGCCCCTAGCGCTGTTGGCGTTAGCCCTGAGTGTCAGCTTAGCCGTAATCCTACTAGAACCTTTGCGAGTGAGAGTTCTCAGCATTTTTGCCGGACGGGAAGACAGTAGTAATAATTTTCGGATCAACGTCTGGACTGCGGTTCTTCAGATGATTCACGATCGTCCCTGGTTAGGGATTGGGCCGGGAAATAGTGCCTTTAATAAAATTTACCCCCTCTACCAAAATCCCCGCTTTACCGCCCTCAGTGCCTATTCCATCTTTTTAGAACTAGCCGTAGAAACCGGAGCGATCGGAGTGGCTTGTTTTGGCTGGCTCTTGCTGACCACTTTAGCCCAGGCGGGACGCTATCTTCAGCAGGCGCGGCAATCCTTAAGCAACCTCCCCCCAGGACAAATCTATTGGCTATTCGGGGGCATCGCCACGATCGCGGGAATGCTAGGTCATGGGCTAGTGGATACGGTATGGTATCGCCCCCAAATTAGTACCCTCTGGTGGCTCACCCTGGCCCTAGTGGCCAGCTATCAGCCTG
>DALYGI010000007.1:15054-26802 GCA_031971595.1 Prochlorotrichaceae cyanobacterium CTOTU29312 | reverse complement strand
GGACTGATGTAGAAGAGGGATTTATTATCGATGCCCTGCTTAAATTTTCAGAATCGCCATACCTTGGCGGTAAATCCAATAGAGGTAACGGACTGGTTGGGATGCAATTCTGGTTTGATGATCACACTAATCGAGATGATTATCTATCAGTAAATGGCACTCCAGAATTAAGCCTGAGAGCTTCTGAAAAACACGATCGCTGGAAAGAATACCTAAGTCGGTACCAACAATATTTGGCTGAGGCTCAAGAGTCCAAAGAGTTAAGGGGGTTACTCGGTGTTTAATATTCAGATTACTGCACACCTATCTAGTCCGTTCTTCGCTTACGATGATTGGAGTCCAGCGATTGACGCATTGCTTGAGTATATCTGGCTAGACGAGCGAGGGTTGATTACCCCAAATCCTTCTCCCAATGATTTGATTGCTGCCGATTTACCAATTGAAAAAGGGGAGTTAGGAGGAGAGTGGTACTGGAAAGTTTCTGCTCCTTGCTATCAAATTAGATCAGAGACTCAAGACCGCTTTCGTAAGCGATGGGACTATCAAGAATCATCGCTAAACTGGGGCAAACGCAAACCAAAATGGAGCACATCGGAAGGCGCGGAAAAATCTTATGACCTGCCGGTATTTTTGCGCCACACCAATCGCATTGATTGGTTTGCTGTGGGTGATCCCGATGCAGTCTTATCGCTCCTCCAGCAGTGTCCCGGTATTGGCAAAAAGCGATCGTATGGTTATGGACAAGTATCCCAATGGGAAGTTAAGACGATCGACGAAGATTGGCATCTGTGGCGGGACGGGGAGTTAATGCGTCCTATTCCCACTGATAGGATTATGGATGTCGGAAAAGGTTGTCCCCAAGGATTGTTTATTTTGCGGTGGGCATGGCGGCCACCGGGGTGGTTACATGCTAATCAAAGTATGTGCTTTATGCCGACAAGGACGGTGATCAGGAGTGATTAATTATGGCTCTGGAATGCCCGCACCTTGGTTGAAAAAGAAGGAAGAGCGGGCGATTAGGACAATTAACAAATGGTTAGAGTTGACTGACTCTAAAGTATATTGTTCTGTTAGTGGTGGCAAAGATTCTTTAGTAGCAGCAGACTTAATCTGCCGAGTGTTCCCTGATTGCCCTTTGGTGTGGGTAAATCAAGGGCACTTGGCAGAATGGGACGACTGTATAGAATTGCTTCATTTATGGAAAGAGCAAGGGCGAAATTTAGTAGAACTTTGCCCTCCATTAGGGCTTATTCAATTGTTCCGAAAATATGGAATGTCATTTGATGGAAGATTCACGGCTTTAGACAAAAAGCACTGTAAAGAATTGTTGTTAAAACCACTTGAAGAGTACCAGGAGATGAACGGTATCGAAGGCTATGCGTGGGGGCTTAGAAAAGAATCCAAAGGGAGATCGCTATTTATACGTTCACGGGGGGAACTGACTCAGCTAAAGAATGGTTTATTTTTGTGTACTCCAGTAGGCTTTTGGACAACTCAGGACATCTGGAGTTATATAGACAAATATAAACTACCCTATGCTGCCATTTACGATACGGAGGGTCGGGACAACTTTAGGAACGGGCCGCCAATAGATACAGCCTTAGCCAATTGGGGGAAACTTTCTGTTTTACGCTATCGCCACCCTCACATTTGGAACCAGATTACTGATCTTTTCCCTGAGTATGCCAACCATGTCTAATTGTTATCTTTGTGGAAAAAGAGAATCTAGCCAGCCACTGGCATTAAAGGACACTTTTACATCCCATTCAATTGCCAGATGTCCAGACTCAAAAAAACTTTGCGATCGTTGTGCTTGGGTCATCCCACTCCGCTGCTGGTACTTTAATCCTAATAAAAATGCGTGGGGAAAACTATTCTCAAGGAATTGGAGTTGGCTATTTCAAGGAGAAAAAGTTTTGTCCCCAACAATTGAAGGGAGCAGGGGGGACGGGAGAGACAGACTGCCGATCGTGTCTAATCTGCCAACACGGATGGAGATTAGAGACTGGTTATTAAACCCACCTGAACCACCGTTTACGATCGTTGTCGCGGAGTCGGGCCAAAAACATTTAGTTCCGTTTGCACAAGAAGCGTATAGCCGTGACTATTTCCCAGTTCTTTTTGAGATGGATACTGTATATATTTCGTCTCAATTTAGAGAAGTACTAGAATCATTTGAATCACTAATGGGGCTAGGCTTTGGCAAAACTGAAATCCTTACCGGTGAGTATCGCAGTGAGAACTTAAAAAACTGCCTGATTGAATGGGAGCCTATTGAGTCAGGGCTTCAAAAGATTCGGGGCAGCAGACTGTTTGAACTTATTGCCCATGTCGCACAAATGCCTAAGGACGAAATACCGGAACAACCAATTTTGTCAGGTGGTCAACTCCTCTTATTTTAGATGCAAGGCCAATAAAAAACCGCCCAAAGGTAGGCGGGTTTCAGGGGTGGTTAACATTTTTGGGGAGGGACGGTGTACAATATTAAAAATTATTGGAGCAACAAGCCATGAAAGTCAAAATCCGCAAGAACCAAGAGATTGCGACTACTTTTGATATTGATGTAGACGCAGATGACGATGTAGTAGATGTCCCTGGAGAGACCGTAGATCGGTGGCGGTCTGCTTGGAGTCTATGGAAAAACTCTCAAGAGGAAATGCTAAACATCCTTGCCGAGGGTGCTGTTTCCCAGCCATCCATTGAATTTGTGAAGCTTGCGACAGAGGAACAATTTACCAAGCATGACGCTTACGACAGGCTTTTGGAATATCTAAGCGAGAACTATAAAAAGCTTGACAGGACTGATATTCACGGGATTTATCTCCATGTCCGTGGAGTAGTGCGCTACGCCCGGATCAAAAATCCAGACGAATAATTTGCTTCTCCTGTGAGACGGGTTGACAATTTCTTGAGAGCGTGTAATATAGAGAAAACAAACACACCGCAAGGACACACGACCATGTTTATCGCTACTATCAAGTTTGACGGACAAGCAAAAAGAGTTACACCCAAGGCAATTACCAAGGCTAACTCCAACAGCAAAAAATTTCCCAAGGCTTGGTATTTTGAAACAGTAGATGCAGCACTAAAGAAAGCCGTTAAGCAAGCCCCACAGGGCAGCGTAATAGCAATCTCCAATATTGAAGGTGAATTGCTCCAAGTGGTTGGAGCATAACCAACGAAGCCACCCGAAAGGGTGGTTTTTTATTTTGAATCCTCTGCATCTATGATTTTTTGCGCCCTTTGAATCATTTGGCTTCTGCCAATTTTACGTGCTGCGACAGCAAAATCTTCGTTATTCATTTTGGCAATAGCCTTTTCAGGACTGTCACTCGCCGCCATAATTTGCCACCCAGAATTTTCATTCCCTTTTCTCGTATTCCTTTCTACAACATAATTCCCTTCTTTCTCCGCCCCAACAGATTTCAACTCTGTCTGAGTAGCCCGTCTTAGCCTATATTCAGACTGAATTGTTCTTTCTGTAGCATCGTTATAAGTGGCAGCACCAAAACCTATAGAAACCGCTTCACCGTTGTCTAGTTTTTTCTTCTGCGAGGCATAGGTAGGCATATTTGCCTTTTTCGGTTCAGTTTCCCCCTTCTTCGCGGCCCGTTCAGCTTTCTCCTTAGCGATCATCTCCGCGTCGGTCTTGGCGATTTTTGCCTTTTCCTCATCCGTGAGTTTCCTGCCGCTGGGTGCGATTTCAGGCTCCCCATCAGCGCCTAGAACGCCAGTCTTTCCACTTTTGAGAGCAGATGCGTGACCAGGGGGCAGGTATCCCACCCCACCCCGCCATCGGGAGCCGTTACCAACGAGTCCGACAAGGCATAGTAATTCGAATGGGAAGTACATGGTAATTACCTCTAAAAGAATTTATCCGGGATTTCAATAGTCTTTCCGATCTGACTTCCCGCCTCCCAGTTTCTCATATTGACAAACTGAACAGCACTTGTTGGGGTGCCGTGGCGGGCTTTGAAGGACTCAACCTGTCCTTTTGACTTTCCACCCTGAGTGCCCCATTTATTGCGATGTTCAGCCTGTCCTCCGTGGATGGTGAAGGGGCGGCCAGTCCTGGGGTTAATGCCCGTGGCCATCCATGCTTTATCTTTGCGGGTAGACGGTTCGATTTTGGCTTTAGCCATTAGGATACCTCCACAGTAATTAGAGTCGAGCCGGATGCCGTTGTAGCAATCATTCTAATGAACCTGAACGTGGAAGTATTGATAGTCCCATTCCACTCCTCCGTTGCTGCCAGCAGGGTAGGATCCACCGCATCATCGGTCATGATGAGGAAGTTTGTGGCCGTGGCATAATTAGCAGTTGTAGAGAGGATATTAACCCAAGCCCCATCGAGGCTATTGCGTCCTTGGACAGTGCAAGAAGACAGTGCTGTGGAGCCGATATTTTTGAGAAAAATCCGATAGGTTCCGGGGACGATATTGAGGCTGAACAATTCAGTATTAGCGGTTGTCACGCGGACATTCACCTTAGTGATTCGATTGAAATCACTGCCGAGGGCGCGGAGCATCGCATCATTCCAGTTAGCCATTTAAGGATGCCTCCCACGCAATAATATCGTCGATCGCATCTTCCCAGGACATTGCTTCGGGCTTGATAAAGCCAATCTTTTCAGCAGCATCCTTGAGCCCCCGCCATCCCTTTTCTAGGTACAGACCGTACCAATCAGGAATATCGGATACCGTTGGTTCATCAATTACGGTTAGTTGTTCCTCAGCCTCAATTACAGATTGTTCCCCAACCTCAATTACATCATCCCCAAACTTACGCATCGTTCGGGGGTCAAAATCTGACAGATTAATCCGCAATGGGATTGCTGGATTAGAGGGGTGACAGATTTCAATCGTGCCTAATCTTTTTCCCATTACGGATTACCTCTAAGCGAATATAATAGCGCCGCTGATGGCTAAAGAGCCATTGGGCAGAACGAGGACAAAGTATCGAGTCGCAGTGTGAGTCTCAGTGAGGTTCACATCAATAAGACCGTTCGCTTCACTGGTCAAGAATCCAGAAAGCCCTTCGGACAACTGTTGGTATAAACCATGGGTAGCAATAGCCAAGGTATCAACACCAGTGCCAATAGTTTGCCCAGCGGAATCAGTAGCCAGATAGAACCGAACCCCAGCAGCATGGGCTAAGTTATTGCCGTTTCCATCGGTCAATTGAATCGTAACCTTGATGACATTTGAAACCTCAGCACCGATCGTAAAAGTAGCACCGCCAACCGCACCATCAGCAACAGCCTCAGCCAATTTAAGGCGATATTCCTGATCAGAATTTACGGAATTGCGAGTGGGGAGGTCACCGCCATTGGCCATGACTAACCCCTCAAGTGCCGTAGTTAACCGTTCTTCGTAGTTTGTTACCGTTGCCATAATCTTTCCCAAAATAATTTAATAGGGGGGCATAGGCCCCCATGAATCTAACCGTAGCAAACACCAGCCAGGGCGGGACGAATCAACTCGAACCCATACAAAGCATCGACAGAGATTGCCACCTGTTTGTACAGAGAAATAATTTCAAGCCGGAACACCAAACCAGAGACAGGATCCTGAATGGTCTGTGCCGCAACCGTTTCCCCACGTCCGGGAATTGCACCGCTTAAAGCGTTCCGCAATTCGTTATCGGCCAAGGGGCGGGATGCAAAACCAAATGCAGATTTGTGGAAGAACAGGTTAGCCACATAGTCATTGGTTTCAAAGGTCAGCAGGTCACCATCAGCAACATCCTGATCCAGTGCCGGTTGAATACCGATCGTGGTCTCGTCAGCAGTTGGGGAGTTGGCGGTAACAGAAATCACGGTGTACTGCTGAGTGCTACCCGCGATCGTGAATTTGTCTCCAACAGATGGAGGGGTCACATCAGCACCAGCACCATTATCCAGAACGATGGAAGTGGCCCCGGTAACCGCAGCAGCATCAATTGCGTAGGTGCCGGTGGTTGCACCAGTGGAGTGGGTCAGGATGTTCTGATCTTCATGCCAGGTAAAGCCAACCCGCTTGACACCTTCAACGGTTCCATCAATCGCAATCTTGTCAGTCCCGGCCCGATTCACATTCATCAATTCAGGCAGACCGATGATGTTGGACGACGCAAATTCGTCAACCACAAAATAGCGATCTTCTTTGGGGCAATTGGCAGAGGAGAGGATCCGGTTTGCTTGTTGAGCCGCCTCAAAAGAGGATTGGAACGGGGTAGTCCCTGCCGTCCCGACAGTGTTGTAAGCGTACCGATACATCCGGGTCAGGATGTCGGTATCGACCTTATTGGCCAGGGCTTTCACGGCTTCATCCAGGGCGCGAGGCCAGATACCTTGTTGGACATCATAGATTTCTTTATCAGTGATTGGATAAGGGCATTCATGCCATTGATCCAGAGTGATAGTTTTTGCGGTTGAGGTAACGCTGTTGAACCCAGTAGACGGGAAAGTCACACCGGGGGTTACCGCACGAGTGGACAGAGGCTCAATATCATTGATTGTGATTGTGGAGCCATAGCCAGTACCCAGCATCGCGGATTCGTTCATAACGAGTTTGGGCATGATGCAATTCTGGCGCAGCACTTCCAGGGCACGGAAAGCCATTTGGGGTACTGCATTAGTTAAAACGTTTACGCCTGCCGTCATAGTTAGTCACCTAAAGGAAAGTTTGTGTAGCGATTTCCTTATGGCGTGGCCAATGCTCAACCCGTGGGGAAGGCTTCGGATCTTAGCAAAGTCTTTACTGTGTGCCAGCCGAGTCTCCTGGAGACAGACATACGCTAATAACGGCGTTGCTAGTGCCGCTGAATATAAGTTTACCAAATTGAATAGGAATTGTCATCAAAAAACCCCAGCGGTGAGCCGGGGTCACTATCCTATTCTCCGATTGCAATCTCCCCCTCTCGCAATCGTCGGGCCAATTCAGTCGGGGCAACGCCAATATTTTTAGTAATCGCTTCTTGCATATTCCGATAGACAGGAATAGTCCGCCCCCCAGCACGGCGGGAAATTACGGGAGTGCCGCCACCTTGAGATTGATTGAATGGGGTGAAAGCGCTTTGAGCCATGCGCCCAAAGCCATCTAGCTTCCCTTGACGCATGGCCATCAAAGCTTTGCTAGGGGAGAGGGGCATACCGTTGGCATCTAATACCGTATTGCCGTTGGCATCCCGAAATTCGGTAAAGTCCTGGGCTTCGTCAGACCAGTGAAAGTGATTCCCGTAGGAACGCCAAAAAGCAGTTTGTTCCGAGGGGAGCCCTTCAACCTGTTCAAAAAGTCGGGAGAATTTAATTTGTTGCCTGAGTTCCAATGCTTCTCGCATTGCTTGTTCTTGAGCCGCTCTCAATTGCTCCATTTCAGGATTCACGCGGGATAGGGCTGCCTGCTCACCCTCTTGTCGGTATTGGCGTTGCAATTCCTCCATCCGACGCTTAGCGTCAAAATCCTGGAGCAGTGCAGTCACACCTTTAGCAGGGTCACCGGGCTTGGTTTCGCCGCCACCCATCGTTTGCATTACTTTTTGCAACACCCCTTGATACTCAGCGGCTTCTTTTTGGTGCGCTTCAATCTGGACTTGCATATCCTTTAGTTGTTGCTCAAGCTGTGCATTCCGTTCCCGTTCCCGTGCCTTTTGCTCCTTAGCAGCGTTGAGGGCCGCCAGTACAGCAGCGGGGTTTTGTACCTCCTCTTGGGTTTCTGGGGACGGTACCTGTTGCTCTAAATTTTCTTCTGGCATATTTTCTAAAAGTTAGATTTCGTACCGATTTTAGCATTATGTTTTATGTTTAGAATAGCAATTTTTTAATAACTAAGAGTGAGCATCCTAGCAGAGGCAGCACGGAGGGAATTAGAGCGGCGGCGCAAGATGATGGCAAGGGGGCAAACTACCCGTTTTACCATCCCAGATTCGTTTGCAGATTTTACGGAGAGGTGTTGCGTAATCCGCTCTCAATCTAGGTTTGTGCCGTTTAAGCTGTTTCCGTACCAGATTGAATTAGGGCATCTCATGGACAGGTACAAGTTAATCCAGATATTCAAATCACGTCAGGTTGGGGTGTCTGAAACAGTCATTGCCCATACACTTTACAAAGCACTACAGCGGTCAGGGTTTGCGTCATTGATTTTCTCCATTGGACAAACCGAATCCACAGAACTCAATAAGCGGATGCGGATGATGCCGCGCAATGAGGCAATTCGATGGGAGAAAGACAATACCAGAGAACTTAAACCTGATGGCGGTGGGACGCTTTATTTCAGGCCATCCTCTACCAGCGCCGGGCGTGGTTTCCCATCGGTAACCAGGGTGATTTTTGACGAGGCGGGCTTTATTCCTAACCTACAAATGTTGATGGCAGCAGCGGCCCCTGCTCAGGAAATGGCGGGGGATTCCACAAACATGGTCACCGTTTCCACAATGCCGGAAACAGGCAGTGGGAGCTATTTCTGGCAGAGCTTTGTCGCTGGTCAATCTGTCTCCCTACTCCAGGAACGGATTGAGGAATGTAGACAGTCTGATAGCGGTTTCCTCTGGTGGGAGGATGATTATGGATCATGCAAGGTATTGATCCACCGGAAAGCAAACCCATACCTGTACTGTGGAGAGGGCTACGTCGAACGGATTGCCGCTGAACGGGGGATTACGATGGATCAGGCAGTCCGAGAATATGACCTTGGGCTCCCCCGTGGGGATGGTTCGCTGTTTGATCCAATCCTAGTTGAGCGTCAGGCGGTAGGAGACTGGAAACCGCCAATCCCAGGGCATCGGTACCTTGCCGGGATTGACCCGAACTTTGGTGGTTCTGACTATTTCGCGTTGACCATTTGGGATGTGACCCATACCCCTTATTCCCTGGTCGCTCAGTACCATGAGAGTAAGCAGACCGTGGAACGATCGCAGGTGAAGAGCCTGGACTTATTGCGACAGTACAAACCAGTGATAATCGGGGTGGAGAAAAATAGCGGTGGTCAAATTGTTTTGGAACGGATGCAAAAATTGGCACCAGACCTGAGATTTGAGGCGGTGGTCACGTCCCGACAATCAAAATGGCAGAACACGGATAGATTGGCCATAGGGATTGAGCAAGGTGAGATAATTTACCCTCCAAACTGGGCGGGGATTGATGAACTTAAAAATTTTAACGCCATCAAACGGGAAGCTTCGGCAGGACATGACGACTTGGTAATGAGTGCTGCGATCGCGTTCGCTTGGCTCCATGCAGCATTCCCACAGGCAAGTGCTTGGGGTCGGTGTGTGGCGTACTGAGGCAATAAAAAAGCCCCTTTCGGGGCGTTGGGATTAGCAATTGTTTATTCCCAAAACTCTTCAGCTATATCTGAAGCAACTTGTTTCCAGATCTCAGAGATTTCCTCAAATTCTTCATCAGTGCATTCCCCTTCGATGTAGTCTCTGTCTAGCTCTTTGCTTCCCCACCAGCGACCGAAAGCGATCGTCACATAGGGGCACTCTTTTTCAAACCGTTTCTTAAATTCCGCTGTTGCGGCCAAACAATTCTCGTCTGTCCCAAAGTATGGGGTATCAATAGTCAGTGAATCGAAAAATTTTCTAGCCATGGTGTTGTCCTCTCGGTGTTGTGTTGTTTTTTAACCTGTCTCTATATTACACGCTTTCAGAAAACTGTCAACCCCTGTAGGAAAATAAATAGGCTAAAATAGAGTGAAGCCCAGCGGTACTGCAAATACCCTGGGCACGGTCAACCTGTATCGGAGGTCAACATGACTATTAAAGCAGAAATTACACAAGTTCAGATCGGCCCGTTAAGTCTCGAAGGGCTGATGTCCGAGAATGGGGATTTTGGGGTTGCCGTTCCCCAGTATGCCGACCTTTTTGACGTATCCCGGAACACTGCGTCTAGGGACATCAAACGCTTACTAGACAAGGGTTCCAAGACATCCATTGAGCTACGGAAATGGAAGACTCCATTTAACAGAACAGATGTTAACGTCATCCCATTAGAAAACTGGTCTAGTCTGGTCTTTGAACTGGCCTTATCAGGGAATCCCAAAGCGATCGAGTTAAGCAGACTGCTCCAAGGACTATCCTGGCATCAACTCTTTGCCGATGCTTTTGGGATTAAGTTTGAGAAAGAGGATCGCCAAAAGTGGTTAGTAACCCGGATGTCTACTAAGCATGATTTCCGCCCGTTGACCGATATGCTTCAGCATCATGGTTTTACTGAAAGTAAGGAGTATGCCCGATTTGTCTGGGCTTTTCAGGCAAAACTAGGAATTGAGTCGGGAACCCGTGACGAAATCCCAATCGAGAAGTTAGTGGCACTGCAAGGCGCTCAAGTGAAGCTAACTACTTTAATGGAGTGTGGCTTTAACCCCTGGCAGGCATTGTCAAAACTTTAGGTCACTCTCGTCCGTGCCATCCCCAAGCTGCTGAGGTTACCGTCAGGGTCGAGGTATTTCCTAATCCTGGCGGCGATTTCCTGTAGCCGGCCATAGTAGGTATCCTGGAGCGTGTTTGAGTAGGAAACCGAGTATTCCCCTGCCACCGATACCGATCGCTGCCCTTGGATCGCCTGAGAGGTCTTGTAGGCAGTAGACAAGGTTTCATACTCAGTCATATCGGCCAGCGTCAGGGCTACCGTATTCACACCCTCATCGGTATCGTAGTCCTCCTGCTCCTCCATCAATTCATTTAGCAGGGAGTTCGGGCTGTACTGGTAGCGATCGAGCTTGAGGATTTTGATTAGTCTGTTTTGGTCAGTCGGCAAAGAGTATTTAGTGCCCATGAGGAACATCCTTTTTTCCCTGATTGTAACCCATAAAAAAAGCCCCTTTTGGGGCTGGTTAATTAATAAGAGGCAATCCACCGATCGCCTACCAACTTAAACGGATGTCCATTTAGGAAGCGAGAGACATCATCGCCGCTCAGTCGCTTTTTTGCGACGGACTCAATCAGTCCTAAAGCAGCAGTCCCGGACAAAGCCTTGATTGAAAAATACGATGTACCGTCAAGCCTCCCGGTATTAACCGCATGGGCAATCCCATAAACTGCATCCGACAGCGCGGAATCGGGATAATATTCACTTTCCGACTTGGCATCCCAGACTGGGCCAAGCTCGGTATATTTGATGAATCTATCGACTATTGAAAATAGTCCATCATTTTTGCTAATCCGCTTCACGCGAATTGCTTGTCTAACCTGGGTTTTAATATTGAGTGTGTCCATTGGTGGCTCCGGGGTAGGTGGTTGTGTCATGTCTTAAGTATAAGATAAAGGTGTGGTAATTGCAATAGGGTAAGCAAATTATTTTTGAGTAAAATAAAAAACGATCGTCCCGTGTGGAGACGATCGCTTTTTCTGTGATTAATCTTCTTCTGCTTCTACTAAGAAAAAGATTCCTAGATCTCTAAGTGCCTTCTCAATTGCGGAGGCTTGGCTGTAAACGATTCCGCTTGCATTATCGTATCCGAAATAAACACGCTTGTTGATCGTCCTGTATCCCATTTCTGCTAAAACTTTCATGGCCGCTGCTGCACTTTTTTTATGGCTTGCCTTTAGTGCTTTAGCCTCTTCGTTTGTAATTTTGAAAATGTCAACATCAGGCATCCCGACTTCTAGGTAAACTCTACAGCAGCAGATATGGCAGTCAATATGGTGATAATTGTTAAGTGCGTTTGTGATTTGGTCTTTCATTTGAGCTTTGGTGGTTTTGGTAGCAGCAGTCATGGTCTTTGGTCTCCGTTTGGTGGTTTGGTTTGTTTCCATGTCTTAAGTATA
>DALYGI010000007.1:0-14954 GCA_031971595.1 Prochlorotrichaceae cyanobacterium CTOTU29312 | reverse complement strand
TGGTAAATGCAATAGGGTAGGCAAAATATTTTTGAGCAAAATAAAAAGCGATCGTTCCGTGTGGAGACGATCGCTTTTTTTAGGGAATAGGGATCGGGATGTTACCATCCTAGCTGTTTGTCCCTCTCATACCTGTATTGCCTAGCCTCTATCTCATATTCTCGAATACGATCCCTAAAACTGCGATCGTATTCAGCGGACACCCTCGGTAATTGAGTTTCATATACTGACTGGAGTTTCTCGTGTAGTTTGTCAGCATGAAATGCGTTAACCCATCGACTCCACTTAAGTTCGAGTCGAAAGACTCTTTGTTTTATCTTGAACCTTAATTTATCAAATTCGCTAGGGCATCCTTGAAAATTTTCTAGGTGTTTAATTTGTCTTAAGGTTTCTCTCTCCCAATTAATGAGAGTTTTTGCTTCCTTGCAAGTCGGCGGCCAACTGTCATAGGGGCCGGGAGTTACTTCTAACGTTTTTGTTCCTGGAATTTGACGTTTCATGGTCTTTGGTCTCCGTTTGGTGGTTTGGTTTGTTTCCATGTCTTAAGTATAAGATAAAGGTGTGGTAAATGCAATAGGGTAGGCAAAATATTTTTGAGCAAAATAAAAAGCGATCGTCTCCACACGAGACGATCGCTTAAGGGATAAGCTTAGACAGATAAATCCGTCATTCTTCGGGCGGCTGCTGAACAATTTGATCGATCTTGTTCCTGAGTCGCCATTTTCTTTGGTATTCCCTGTTGGCAGCTTTTGGATCGCTTCTGTTAGGAGTTTTGGGTCTGCCGTTACTGATTGGACGTGGTGTCCAGACTTTTCTGCAATCGTAGCACCGGAATCGCTGGGATCCGCTCCGGGTTAGGGAGTGTTGATGACATCGATCGCTTCCGCATTTAGGGCACCACATATTGAGTTTTTCCATTGGTGGCTCCGGGGTAGGTGGTTGTGCCCCCTTTCGGGGCTGGTTGCTTAGTAGCGATTCATCAGCATCATTATTGCGCTCCTGAGCGTCAGGGCGAAAACACCCCGATCATAGTTTTCCGCGTATGAGTATTCCGGGTCATACTTGAAGGCCCGCACGTAGTCCGTGCAGCCCTGGTCGTTCACGTTGAAAACCAGAGCTTCTTTTCCATTGCGGGCTTCATACTTGGTTCCATTGACTCCGGTAGAGATTACGGTGGGAGTAATTCCTTCTTTTTTTAAGGCTGCGAATAAAGACTTGGCTAACATGATGTGCCTCCCGGCGTTGTGGTTGTGTCCTGTCTTTATATTAATACTACGCTAAAAAGTTGTCAAGGTATGTCAGGAAAATAATTATTCCCGTAAAATCAGCGTATGGAATTTGGATTCAGTAAGAACAGCGGCAGGTACACGAACCTAGAAACGGGTCGGTTTGTCCCCAGGGATTTGATATTTGGGGAGTTAAATGCTGACGTGCAGCGGTTCACCGTCCGGGCTGACAGATTGGCCAAACAACTCACCGATGGCAAAATCAGCACCACCACGTTTAGCCGATTGCTCAGGGAAGAATTAAAGCCATTGCTCACCCGTAGTTCTGCGTTGGGTGCTGGGGGGATGTCCCAACTGGAGGGGAAACAACTATCTCAATTGGGTAATGGTGCCAGAAAAACTTACTCCTCACTCAAATATTTAACAGACCAAATCAAGCGCGGGGAACTAACGCCTGGACAGATAGCAGAGCGGGCTAGGAGGCTCGGTAGCAACGCCTATAGTGCATTCCATAGGGCAGAGCAGTTAAGCCGCGTTGAGGGCGGTTTCCTGTTGGGGTGGAGGCGATTGGCCAATGCCCCCCGCCATTGTCCAGACTGCCCAGGGCTACAAACTCAGGGGTATGTCCCCATCGACCAGGTTATTCCGATTGGGGATAGTTGCGTTTGCGGTGGCCGTTGCAAATGCTCCATCACTTACAAGAAAGCGACTCCACGGGAGATGGCTGAATTTTCCCTAGGGTCGCTGACGGATAGGGTGCTGAGTAATCAAATTGAAGCGATGCAGGATGACAGAGGGTATGAGGGATTGAAACCCATAAAGCAATAAAAAACCCCGGTGGGGTCTGTGGGATGGGGCGGGGTGGTTTACTTGGTTCCGTACTTGTCCGCGTACTTGTCGAGTATCCAGGCAGCCTCTAGGGTGCTGCGGTTCCAGTCGATTAACGTGGATTCAGGGGTCTCCAATGATTCCCAATATTCTTGGAACCGTTGCGCCTCACGCTTCCCTTCTTCCGTTTCCAGATGGCGCTTGATTGCAGCAGCTTGTCCAATGGTCGTTCCGGTGATGGGGTTGCGGCTGGGTTGGATGTTGTTAGCAGTCATGGTTGCGTGTCCTGGGCGTTGCCCTCTTTGGTATATACACAGTATGCACATTTTCCGAAAAATTGTCAACCCCTAGAGCAAAAGAATTTTCTAGGGGACTCAAAGCCTTTATGGACTACGTGAGGATCTTGTTTGCTTTTTCTATTGCCGCTGCCTCTGATTCAGCCCATACGCTGACCCGGCGAAAGCCATGTAACAAGATGGGCTCTTCTGTGGTAGGCATTAACAGCGAGGGGATAGGGACGGCTTTAATCCCATCTGGCATATCCGCCACAATCCAACCACGTTGACCATCAGGCTTTGTGGGGATAGACGGGTCAATGACAGATTCGACAATGAAGGCATCCCAGTGTTCCTCTTGAAACGCTGGCAATGCTAATTCCGCTTTCTCCCTGGTAGAGAAAATCGCAAGTGTGATCGAGTAGTCTTCCCCATCTCGCTCAATTGAGGTTTGGATTAAAAAGCAGTTTGACATAGCTAAAGTTGCTCCAGATTTTTATATTAATATACCCTATTCCCCTCTCTTACTAGGGGAATTCTTATTGCCCTCTTCTTCCTCTTCCTCTTCCCTCTCTTCCTCTTCTTCCTCTTGCTCAGGCACTTGAGCAGGTGCCTTACCCTCCATCAATGCCCGCACCTGATCGCTGAGGTCTTCATCCTTGATAGCCCCATTGCGGTACATGATCTTGAGTGCTGTTGCAGCATCAACCAGACCATTCAGGAACAGTTGCATGATGGTCTGAATCTGCTGCGGTTGCATGGGCACGAGCAGCGCTTCTGTATTAATTTTGATACCGCCCGCATAGTCGGGATAGTTGTAGCTCGGTTCCTCAAAAACTTTCCACCATTTAATAATCTCCTCGGCAGTGTTTTCTACCCGATTGGCCATATCAATCAGCAGGGTTTCAGCCTGGGCACTATCGAGCATGGCTTCTGTTGCAGTGCGGGCAATGTCCCCCCCACTCAGGAATCGTTGCCCTAGCCGTGCCATTTGTTCTAATTGCCCTGATAGTACCTGAGCAGAAATCGTTAGGGCATTGCCGGATGGTTCAAGGAAGGATACATGGGAACCACCGGGCATATCCAGTACAGAATTAATCCCTAAAAACAAATCCTGACGTTCCTCAGGTACAGGCATATTCGGTGCCCATGTCCGCACGGGTGTCGGCCCGTTCACTACGGTTAGAATCGTTTGGAACTCCGATAGGGCGTTGAAATGGGTAATGTTCAACCGTGCCAAACTAAACAACAATGGCAGCGGTGGATCACCTGGAGGGTTGCCGTTGAAATCGTGCCAAACACAGGGGATTTCCTCTAATTGTTTCCCGTTAGCCCCCTTGATCTGCACTTCAGAACCCATCTGTGTCGGAGTACCGTCCTCAATCTTCCAGAGGATAGTCCGACAGGGGCGGTGTTTGTATTCAAGGTAATATTCAACATCTTCTAGGATTCCATTGTCGTTAAGTTCTGCTACTTCATACCGTCCGCAAAAACTTTCGATAAATGTTTGCCCACCCTCATTAATCGTTACAATCCCTCTCTGGAATGAATTGTCACCAGCTTTGTAGAAAATCTCATCCAAATTCCAAACCCGTAGGAAAGGACGCTTCTCGGCATCCCAAACATCGACAACAACCATCACCGCGCCAAGGCATAAAGCCATTTGATTTAACGTGGACAAAACGGACTTAAAATCGTTTCCATTCAAGTCAATGTTTGATGCAATCCGTCCCTCTGGGATTGCTTTATTGGATTCAGTAATAGTCTTTGGCGTTTCATGGGGCTCCTGGGTAAAACTAAATTTCCCCAACAGCGCAGCGTAGGATCGCAATGCAAGGCTGTAATGGTTATCTAGGTATGCCGCCCTTACTCGATTGGAGTAGGCATCTTCTGGCTCACTAGGGCGCTGGATTAAATTGCGGCGCTTCATGTCCAGAGTAGCCATTTCCTCGAACAAATCCCGGCAGGGTTGCCAGACTTCTGCGTGTAAAGTTCTCCAATCAAGCATAGGATTCCAGATATAGGACACCCCTGATTCTACCAATAAAAACTAAAAAGCCCCTCTTTGTGGGAGGGGTTTTAGGGTGTTGCTATCGCTAGAGATTGTCCTTTCTGTCTGCGGTTGTTTTAAGTTGTTGTCTCAACTGAACAGTTGTTACGCCACTTCGAGCGGGTGTACTTGTTGGTATCCTGGTAACACTCCTTATCCAGGGCTTCATCAGTTACGTCAGGCTAGACTCCTCGCCTCCCCCTCCCTTGTTATCGTTCGCGGGGTACCTGCTTTCGTGTGTTCTCGTAACCTCCACATTCATTAATGTACACGACCCCTAAGAAGCTGTCAACCCCCTAAACAAAAGAATTTTCCAGCAGTGCTTAAAACCTTGCTGTATAAGGGTTACAGAGAAATCTTCTCCCATTCCTCCCTTAGCCGTCTTTCAAAAATTGTATGCAGGGGGCTATCGGGATTGAATTTAAGCGTAATGGGATCCTGCTTCAAAATATTGTCTTTGTTCCGCCAGCGTTCTGTCCCTTTCAGGGCAATCGATCGGGCTACCAGATAAGCCGGGATACCCGCTGCTGTTGCCCATGCTTCTAATGAACTCCCTTCCCCAAATGGTGGGAATTTGCCGGGGGCTCTACCACGGATACGGAACTCAGCCGCCTCAGCAGTATTCACAACTGTCCCCAATACTTCAGGGATAACGCCTCTCACTTTCCGGGCCGGCTTGATGTCCCAGCTACCTGCTAGGCTTTGCCCCGATGGTGATACTCCACGGGGAGAGTTTTGTTGTAAGTAGTCCGCAAGTTCTAGCAGAGCGGTATCATAGGCATACTTGAATTGTGCCCTGATCTCTTCCTCTAAAGGTGCCTTCTGTTTTAGCGAAATTTCAAGCATAATAGTATCAATAAAGTTCCCTCCCATTATGCCATGGCCGACTTTGAAATTAATCTGACCGCCAAGGGTGCCAAAGAAGTAAACCTCCAAATCGAGAAGATGACAGCGGGGCTATCCAAAATCATCAAGGAAGTTTCTGACCTTGGCATTAAACTGGGTGTGGCTTCTACCAGCACAGGGGATTTTGCTGAGGCGGCGGGCACTACATCTGAGGCGACGGAAGACTTAGTAGAGTCTTCCGAAAAGTTGCGAACGGCCGTTTCAGAGGTTGCGGTTTCTGTTGACAAAGCTTCTGAAAGTTATCAAGAGATTACTAAGAGTGTTGAAGGTGCAAAATTAGAATTTACTGAAATCTCCGATAGCGCTGATGATTTAACAGGATCACTAACAAAGGTATCTAATAGTTCTGAGAACGCTGGCGAGTCTTTAGGTTCAATTGGTGACAATGCAGATGAAGTCGCTGAGGGGATGGTTCTAATTGCAGAACAATCTATCGCGGCATTTGAAATAATCTCTGAAGTGGCAGCATCAGCGATCGAAGCCTTCTCGACTTTCAATCAGGCAATGATCTCCACATCTGCCATTGGTGAATTCACCAGGGATGAGATGGGCAAGCTAACCGAGAAAGTAATTGAGTTAGGGATTGCGACTTCAGCGACCCCCCTTGATATTGCAGATTTAACCACAGAATTAGCCCGTGCTGGTTATGCAGCGAATGAACAGATAGGCGCACTAGAAGGGATTATTAGGGCATCTGAAGCATCAGGGGAAAGCCTGAGTGATACTGGTGCCATCATTGGACAAGTAATCAAAACGTTTGGATTAAGTGCATCAGAATCAATCACAGTTGCTGACTCATTGGTAGCCGCTGCTAACTCTACCAGCGCTTCTATTGTGTCATTAGGAGAAGGCTTTACCTACGTTGGTAGTCAGGCAGTTCTAACAAATCAATCGGTTAATGAAATTGTGACAGGTTTGGCATTACTGTCTGACGTGGGTTTAGCAGGGAGTGTAGGCGGCACGGCACTGGCTGAAGCATTGCGGCGGTTATCGCTGGCAAGTGCTGGGACAAATACTGAATTTAATAACTTGATTCGCGGTCAAGAAAAAATGTCTGGCGCGTTCTCCGCGTTGGGCGCATCTATCCGTGATTCAAATGGGCAATTGCTTCCACTATCTCAAATTCTGCCCATTATTAAACAACAGCTTGACAAACTAGAAAGTCAAGAAGACAAAGAAATTATTGCTAATGCATTATTTGGGGTTCAGGGGGGGCGTGGATTTCTTGCATTGATGGAAAAAGTTGGGGGAAGTTTTGAAAAAGTTAATGCAGCGATCGTCAATTCTGAGGGTGTCGCCAAACAGACAGGGGAGGTAATGCTCAATAGTTTAGGCGGCTCATTCAAGCTTCTGAATAGTTCAATTGATACCCTAAATATCGAGATAGGTGCATTTGCTGGTGAGGTATTGAGACCACTGATAGAGGCGGCAACGGGTGTAATCAATGGGTTTTTGAATCTCCCGCCAGTGGTACAGAAAACTGTATTTTCAATTGGAGCGCTTACCACTGCTGTCGTTGGAGCGGTGTTAGTAATGTCGGCTTATGAGGCATTACAAATCAAAGCAACCGTTCAAGCCATTGCATCCGCTGCGGCCAAGCTCAAGGAGACTGCTGCTAACTTTTTGTTAGGGAAGAGTTTGGATACCGTAGCCGCTTCCGCGTTGAACTCTTCAAGGGCATTACTCTCGTTAGATGTGGGATTCGCAAAAGCAGCAAGATCGGGAACAGCGGCCAGTGCATCTATTGCAGGGGCAGGGGTAGCAGCGGCGGGATCCGCCGGGGCGTTAGCAACATTAGGGACTGCCATCAAATCGTTCACAACCTTGATTGGTGCTGGCTTGACAGCATTGGCTCCATTTGTGGCAGCAGCAGCAGCTTGGGGATTAGTAGTTAAGACATGGGGATCAATAAGAGAGCCAGCAAAAAACGCCCAGGGTGCTATTGATGAATTAAATGTTGCCCTAGAGGGATACAACACATCAACTGGGCAGTCTGTTCAATTGACTGAGCAAACAAAAGGAGTATTTGGTGAATTAAAAGATGCCGTTAGAGGGGCAACAAACGACATTGAAATATTCCTTTTTAACTTTAAGTTACTCCCCGGAGTGTCTAGTGCTAATGAATCTGCACTAAGGGGGTTAGCGATTAAACTTGGCGATATGCAAGCCTCTCTTAATGGGGTAGCGAGTGAGTTCAATAATTACCGAATTGCAAATAAATTATCGACGGAGGAAGCTCAGGCTTTAATCCCTGTATTAGAAGCGGCAAAAGCCGCCACATCAGTATTGCAACAGGAAGCGGCAAAGCTTAGTGACAATGAAGATCAGTTAGTAGCATTACAGGCGCAACAGCAAGAATTGTCTGGAATGATTGACCAATTAAAAGCCGCCGCCCCTGCTCAAGAAGAATTTGGCAAGAAGTCTCTTGATGCTGCCAGTGCCGCTGCAGATGCCGCCAAAAAAATCAAAGAAGCTTATGCTGCTATTGGTTCCAACCTGGAATCAAATCTACGTGAATTAGATCTTCAAATTACCCAAGCATTAACCGATGCAAACAATGATATTCTGCTAAATGCTGAAGAGCGGGAAACTGCAATTACTAACATTGAATCCCAAGGGCTTACAGATAGATTGAAGCTGTTAGAACAATCATTACAGCAACGTCAAGCAATAAGTGGAATTGATAAAGAAACCCAACAGGAAAACGCAGAAGAGATAAAAGCATTAGAGGAAGAGATTGCTACCACCAAATTAGAGATTGCCCAAGAGTCAGCAGCAGCAAGGGAAGAGGCGGAGGCTGAATTTCTTGAGAGACAAAAGGAACGAATTGAGACCGAGAAGGCACTCCGACAGGCTGCTTATGATGAAGAGGTACGACAAATTGAGGACTTAAAAAACCAAGCTGAACTAGCAGCACAAGCCCGCATTGATGCCCAAAATGCCGTTCTGGAATCACTCGATGACCAGTCAGATGCAATCAAAAATCAAATTACCCTGCTTGGGCTTCAAGCCGAAAGACAGGATATTCTTGCAGCGCGTCGGATGTCTCAGTTTGACAACGAGGTGGAATCACTGCAAACCGCTAAAGAATTACTTCAGAGGCTTAATGATTCTGAAACCAGTATTAACGAAAAGAGGGCAATACGGGAGAAACTTCAAAGAGAAGGTATTGGATTAACGACAACAGAAGCAGAAATTAATGAGGCAATTCGGCAAAAAGAATCGGATAGGAGAGATGAAGAATTTAGAGCATTGCTTAGGAAGCAAGAGCAAGAACAAATAAGTTTGACATTATCTCAAGAACAAGAGCGCATAGACTTGCGCCGTCAATTGGCTCAGGCAGAAATAGCAAAGATTGAGGCCGAAGCGTTAGTTGTTCAAACACTATTAACGATAAAAGCTCAAGAAAGATTAATCGCTTTCAAAGAATTAGAACTTGTCGCAAAACGGGCCGAGGGGGCTTCACAGTCCGAACTAATTTCTTTGCAAGGGCAAATTGAGGCAGAGAAAGCTAACCTTGAATTAAAACAAGCTGAGTTACCATTAGCAGAGCGATCGTTAGATATAGCTAACCAACAGATAGCAGACATTCAAGATGCCCAAACTGAATTAGAAGGAATATTTAAGGCACAACAGTCCAACCTTAAGCTCCAACAGGATGTAGCCAGAGAACAGGCACGGCAATTAGACAGAAGAGAGGACGAATCCGATCGTTTTGAAAGAGCGCAGGAAGGGATTACGGCTAATGATATACAAAGGGGGCGGGCATTAGCTAGATCTACTGGTAGCACACCCAGAAAGGTCATTCCTGGGGGCCAAAAGTCTGTGCCAATTGCTCAACAAATGGATGTGTCAAGCTTTAAGTTAGTAGACGCTTTGGATACGCTGACACAAACAATTTCATCAGAAAACGAGGCAATTCGGGGGGTACAACTTCGGGCCAACGGTGGTCTCGTTAACGCAGGGCAGCCATACATTGTAGGCGAACGCCGTCCTGAATTATTTGTTCCACGGGTTCCCGGTACGATCGTTCCACGAGTGCCGCAAATCATGGGAGGGATGGGAGACTTATCTAAGATTGAGTCATTGTTAACTCAATTGGCAATGAGGCCAGCCCCTACGCTTAATGCACCTGCTACATTCATCAATCAGCCTAATCCATTGCAGACTCAGATAGAATTGCTACAAGGGCAATTACGGGCATCTAGGGGGGTATTCTGATGGTTGCAGCAGTACAAGCAAGATCATTAACCGTGACGGTTAATCAAACTGACTGGAGCAGGAATCTTGTATCCCTAGAGATTGGATGGGATAGCTATGAGCAGGGCAAGGGCTTGCTCCTGAAAAAAGGGACGCTAACCTTATGCAACATAGAGGGAGACAGCAAGATAGTAGACCCTATTGATCAAAATGACTTTACGGTAGGGAATATCGTTACTGTTAGCATTGCTGGGATAGGCGTTCATCCATTAGCGGGGAAGCTTCGTATATTAGCCCCACCAGAAGTATCAGCGATTAACAATAATGTCCCTGAGCAGGAAGGGAACTTAATTGTGTCTATCCCTGTAGGCTGTGAGCTTTCCTATTTTATTAACCAGGAGCCAGATTCTGACGCAACAGGAGTAAAACTTGGAGTAAGCAAAAGACTAGATTTAGTTATTACTGACTTGCTTCGTGCATCAGGGGTCTCATACTTTGACATGATCTCTGCTGATTTGTCGGACTTGCGAACTTATTCGATCGCATTTCCCTACTCAAAGAATGGCGGTGGGTTTGTTAATTTGGCTGGTGAATTTGCTTATGTCGGACAAAGTTCAGCTATATCTTTACTGTACTGTAATAACCAGAATTTTATCAGGGTAAAAACCATTCCCCAAATACCACAGATGGGGATTGAGGGGACTATTACAATAGGCACAGACGATCGGCAATATAGCAGACAACTCGACCTGTCTTTAGCTCCTGGACAAGTCGAAATAGATGGGATACGGCGCTCTGTAGTTGATCTGACGCTTGATTACCCTTTTACGGATACTGTTGAAGAATGGCAGACTGTTTATAAAAATACGGACAATGGGGATGGAACTCAAACAGTAACAACAAAAACGGTAGCAGTAAGAACGTTTAAAACGTATTTTTACGGTGAGGCATATGGTGACAGGGGATTTCTCGATCGTAACATTATAGCAATAATTAGTAATTTTACCCCTAGTTCGGGGAATGCAGACTTTGACTTTGTTAAATACGATCAATACAAGTCTCACCAAGGCTTTGAGAAAGTTACCTTTCAAGACGGAGAGGAGACCGGGAGAGAATATCAGTTTAGCTTTTTTGACCAGGCTGATCGACTAGCATTTGAAATTACTTATGTCGGCGTTTTGGCTAAGACTCTCTATCCTGATGGGTGGGAAGATTCTGTAGAATCAAGTACCAAACAGAATAGAATCAATAACAAAGCTAATTCTGTTGTGCCTTCTGAGATAGTGCTAACTAAATATTCCTTTAATGCAGGCTCAGTTGTATCAAAAACAACAACAATTTATTCAAATCTATTCCTGATTGATAGAACAGCAACGTTAGAAGATGATTTCGAGTGGGCTTTTATTAATTATTACATTGGTGGTTACAACCTTGGAGTAAAACAAATTAAAGAAGAGACATGGAAGCAGAAAAAGCAGCGATGGGCTTACGACACACAAACAAAAGCCCCATTAATTATTAATAACCCTACATTCGTAGGCAACACAGAAGACCCCGATGGGAATAGACAGGTTAAGTTGTCATTAGATTTCAAAGCAACCATTCCATTGTCAACATCTGTTTTAGCTAAAGATACCGTTCCACCTGGGATTACTTACTGGGGAGGTCGCTATGAATTAAAAGAAACTCAATTAAATGGGAAGCAAGTATTTGGGAATGGTAATAACCTTAAAAACTACAAAATTCAATCTCCTTTTTGGATGAGTGAGACGCAGCCAGATAAATTTGCACTAATTGAAGGACAGATTATTAACGGACGACAGTATCAGCATTTGATTGAGGTAGACCCATCTTTGTTTTTTACCAAACAAGCGCCATTACCGGTGTTCCGTGTTGTTGAGTCATCGAAAAACCGCTTTTTCATCTGTGACGCATTGACTTGGTTCCACACCAAAACAGAGTGTTATGTGGCTTTTGCGGGCATTTTGGGCGGCAGTAGCGCTTCAGGTGGGTCTGTTATCACAGGGTATCCATCAACATTATTTCCTGCCTATTCTGGCGACGGGCCGCTGATAGACGATGGTGGAAATGTAGTAGTAGATGTCAGTGGAAACGTTGTTTATTCTGGTACAATAACGGTAAGTGGTTATGCTTTGTTACACTCTGTTAGTGGTTTAGCTTATGACATCTAATGCAACGTTAGCAGTTCTAAGACGGCTGTATAACAGACAAAACAAGCCAGGGAAATCCCCATCAGAGACGGCTCAGTTTGTCGGGGTGTCCAATGGGTTTGCGACATTCTCAACATCGACCGGAGACACCATTATAATGCCGGTACGGAACGTGATTACTAATCAGGCATGGACAGGGACATTCTCGATCGTGCGCCCTAAATACGGCTATCCTAGTGCCTTTAAGGAGGTTTGACCTATGGCTATTCTTGGATTCCTGCTCAATCAATTCCTCAGCGATCGTCAACGGTTTGAGTCGAAGTGCTTTGAGGTGTTTCTGGCACGGGTGAATCTGTACCCACAGTATGATTGGGGTGCCATTGCTAAATCGTCAATCGAAGCAGCACGGGCTTTTGATAAGGCAATGGACGACGCGACGATCGGAGTGGAGGATCTAAGAATTGGACTACCTCATTAAACGGATTCAGGAAAAGTTACTGGCACGGGGGCGGGCGGAACAGGAACGGGCCGCAGAATGGCAACGATCGCTCAAGCCTACTGTGTACCGTGGCAATAATCTATTCCAAGAATTGGGAGGGCAACCGATCGAAGGGCGATACCTAGGACAGGTTGGATTAGTGCCGGGGCAGAGTGTACCCAATATCGGGAGGAACCCCAATAAGCCGGTTATCCCTGGGTTGCCTGTTGAGACGGTAGTCGCTCAAGAGGAAGAATTTTTAATCCCGTACTATACACTTTGTTATCAATGGAACAAGTATCTTTACTATACTTTGTCCCAAAACAAAACATTACTTTCTTCATATGACGTTCCAAAGTTTACTGCAAAAGAATTGATTTATACCGTTAATGAAGACAACCCCAACGGAAAGTATATTCAGCCCGATTTTCTTGCTGATCAAGATTATTTAGGATGGTGGGCAGAAACTTCTTCTTTACTTTGCGTTAATGGATTATTTATTTTAGGTTTTTATGACGACGAGGGGAGTGCAATAACAGGAGAAACAGACAATGTTTATAATTATGATGGTGGCGGTACAGGTAACGCTACTCGATGGAGTATTCCTCTTCTGTTCAGCACCGATGGTATTCAGTGGGGTGCCCCTGTAAATTATGGAAGCTTATATGATAAATTCGGATTTACAAGATTTGACGAAAACGATGCTTTGTCCGTTAGCTTGTTCGCTTTCTCTGCGATGGTAACGACCTACAGTTCAGATCTTCAAATAATTACGCATAAAGCTGTAGATTCTATTGAAGTTTATTTGTCAAATTCAGGGGACACTTATCCTATATCAGCAAATACTTACCTTAGCGCTGGACAATATTATGTAAGGTCTACAGATGGAGGCAAGACATGGAATACTGGTTTAACAAATGAGAACAAACTTGGATATTATACTTATCAATCATCAATCCCAGTCATTGAAAACGGGCAAATATTAAATGGTGTTGTAGATTTTCCAAGAGAAGAAACAATATGGACAAACGGTTCTTTAATTATTATTGACGTATTTGATTTATCAAGTCCGACGATTGTTACTACTTATTTACATGAGAGAGTTGTTGGATTTTACTTTACTATAGTAAATTCTATATCTGTTGACTCTGGTTCTACGGGAAGTTTGTATCAACAATACAATACGCTAAGGTTTGAAATAATAGAAGTCAATCAACAAAATTTTTATCTTGACACTGTTCCATCAGCAGGAGATGAATATATTACAATTGCGAGGGATATTAACCCAGGGCTGGGTGCTTCTCGTAGATCTTTTGGATTAGAACAAGATCCTTTCCACTTTACTGCACAAAAATCATTTAGAACAAACAGAATAGAAGGAGACGCGACTCAATCAAAAATTTATCTTATGGACGAAACTATTGAGAATGAAGAATCATACAGGGACGGCAACCTGATAGACCCAACATATACTACAGGTATCTCTTTTGGCAGCAGAACTGCTGTTGTATCCGAGTTGACGATTTTACGGTCTATCACAGTGCCTCATGCGATTAGCGTAGGTGTTAATCAATTAACATTCCCACTATCAGAAATTAATAATTTAGGCTTTGTATTAGGAACAAAGTTTAGAATAAAATACTCATACATAGACGTTATACATGGGCAACAAAGGTTAAAATATTCTGCGGAAGAATATACAATTAGTGGTATAGAAGAAAATGAAGAGTATATTGTTTCTTTTGTCCCTCCTGTTGAGCCTGTTTCAGAAAACGGATTTTTAGGCTTTATTTCCGAGATTGGGAGGCTTCCGCCTTATCATTCTATTCCACACCATCCCATTAGATTTAGCATTGCGACACCGCAGGCTGGTGATACTTCAGTAACGATTGATACCAAAATCAGTCAAGATAAAAACGTTGGTATCTCTTTGTATTTTGAGGATAACATTCGCTACGGGAATCAGCCAAGTTACGCAGGCAAAAGATATTATGCCACAGTGACTTCAATTAATCAAGACAGACAAACATTGAACTTTACACCTGCACTGCCCAACAAAAGTGATTCAGGCATTCCGCTAACTTATAAAAGTTTTGTATGGGTCTATTATAAGGACAGGTTTCAGAGAATTAGCTTAACATTTTTTCCAGGCAGAAATCGTGAGTATTCTGTCGTATCGGGAGCGATTAGGAATAGTCAGTTGTTAGTATCATCTGTCAATTGTGCGACAGGGAGTACATCTATTCTAAAAACCCATGAAAGGATTGGGCTCCTTCATAAATATGGCAATACTTCTGTATTCGCAATTGAGAAGCCAAATGGGGAAGTGTTACCTATTACTCAGGAATTGTTAAATGAATTAGATCCGTGGGAGAAAGTCTGTGATTTTTTTCAATGGCATGGTAAGGATAAAGCTATTGGATTTATTCGGGCAAGATATTTGGAAATGCAATCACCACAACCAACAAACATTACAATCCCAGAGCAAGGGATTTTCGCCCATGGCGGATACACAAAGTTTGCAAGACTTGGAGCAGAAGCAAGTGATTCTGGAGAAGGTAGCGGCCAATCTGCTACTTTCTCATTTACCTCTAATATTTTTGGCATTTTTTATGACGGCGTGGAGACAGAAAAGACTCAATCCGAACTATTTCCTGGTATTTCGGGGAGTATACGATTTGACAATGACTACACACCTACTCAGAGGTCGGCAGGCAATTCATCAGTATTAGTCATTCAAATAGAAATTAATTCAAATAGAGAGATTTGCGTTAATACTATAGAGGAGCCTCTTGTATTCCGTATAATTCCAAACTCATC
>DALYGI010000006.1:22377-28282 GCA_031971595.1 Prochlorotrichaceae cyanobacterium CTOTU29312 | reverse complement strand
GGTGTAGGGGTGGGTGTGGGGGTAGGCGTGGCTACTGGAGGTTTGGAAACGATCGCCGCTGGGGTGGGGGTTGCTTTTTTGGGGGGACGAGGCGCACGGGAGAAGTCAATCTCCACCGTCGGTTCCACTGTAGGAACGGCTAGGGGCACACTCGGCAGGGGTAAGGGAGTTTGCTCCACTAAAGGGGAGGCGGCCAAACTGACTTGGGATAAATCCGTAATGCCAGAAACGTCTTCCGGGGTTTCCTCTGGTTCTGCCGCTGGTTTTTCCGGTAAGGGGATCGACAAAAGCCCGACGTGGATTAAAACCGATAACGCCAACATGGGACGGTTGACCAGAACCAGCAAGGTTGAAATAAAATTACGCTTAGGTTGTTGTACCGTTTCAATAAATTCCAAGGCTAATCTCCGCCACGTTTCGCCAGGTTTATAGGTTAAATCAGTCCTAACTTTACCAATTTAAGAGCTTTCCCGTACCCTAGCAGATTAATCCGTAGGGCACAGAAAAGCCAATTCAGGGAGAAACCTATTCAGCTTCTAGCTCTAGGATGTCTTCAATTTTGACTCCCACGGTGTTCCGTCCCACAAAACGACTGCCCACGCTGCCGTTGCTGAAGTTACGCAGAGCCAAGGTGTAAGCGCGGGAAGGTAAGGGAATATACCCTACTTCCTCCGAAAGGGTCGCTCCTTGATCCAGGTAATAGGTGATAAAGGTACGAATATTGCGCCCTAATCGGGTTCTCCGAAAGGCCGCTGCGTCCGCATTGACATAGATCAACAAAGGACGGGAGAGGGGCACGTAAAGGTTGGTCTCTACGTTTTCGGAAGTCGGTTCAACGGCCTCGCCCGTAGCAGGGTTAACGATCGCAACGGAGTTGATCTGATCCTTATTCCCTAGGTAATAGGCAAATCCAAAATAGCCTAAAGCCCCCCTGGAACTACTCACCCCTTGGACGAGGACGTTATCATCTTCGCTGGCAGTAACGTCTCCACGGGGATCGCCTCCCACGATCGCTTCATTGAAGTAGTCGAAGGTACCGGAATCTGTACCGGGGCCAAACAGGGTTAAGGGCTCTCTGGGCCAGCTTGAACGCACGTCATCCCAGCTATCAATTTTACCTTCCGCAGCGGCTTCCCACATTTTCTTGAGTTCTTCCACAGTCATGGACGTGGCCCAAGTGTTTTGGGGGTTAACGGCTACCGTCAGGGCATCAAAGGCAACGGGTAATTCGATGTAGCGAATGCCATTGGCAGCACAAAGCTCAATTTCAGACTGTTTAATGGGGCGAGACGCATTGGAAATATAGGTTTCACCAGCACAGAACTTTTTGAAACCGCCCCCAGTTCCCGATACCCCTACGGCAACGTTAACCTGAGGATTGTTGTTTTGATATTCTTCCGCTACGGCTTCTGTAATGGGGAAAACAGTACTAGAGCCATCCACTAAAATTAAATTGGGATCACGAGACCCATAATCAATGGTCTGAGCTTGGGCAAAAGCGTTGGACAGGCCGATCGTACTTAAAAGGGTCGCCACCGCAGCCGCAACCCTAAAGCTAGCCGAACTGATCTTGAAGGTTTTCCCACTAGCAAACATAAAATTTACTCCAGTTTCAAATTACACCAAGGTAAGTACCAACGTTACCGGTAGGGCTATAACTGCATTTGCCATACATTTGCCATACATTTGCCCTACAGCAGGTCTGTACAACTGCCGTATTTACAGGGCTGTACTTACACAAAGCTGTACTTACAAATGCCGTATTTACAATGCGGGTTAAGCCTTACCGTTCGATCCATGCTGTTTCGCTGTCAGCACAACCTGCACTAAAACAGTAAAGGCTGAATGTTAAGAAAACAGAATCCTAACGTTAAGGTTTTGGTAATTTGGGCGAGTAATCTATGATCAACTTGTACCTTTACCTTAGTGTGTCCTGACTTGTCCTGTAGCTTTAGTCTGCCATGCCCGTCTCGATCGACCCCTCCGTAACGCCCCTCTCTCCCTTGGATCCACCGTTAGATCCCCAGGGGGATCTCCCTGAAAAATCCCCTGTGGTGGTCACGGTTTCTGCCCCAACTTTACCTCTCACCCCCCTGTTGGTACTCAGTATTCTCTTAACCTTGGTGGGAATGCGGTATTACCTGTTTTTGGTGGGGATGACGGGGGCTTTGGCTACTTTTGTTTTGGCCGTGCGGTTACTCTGGCCAGAGGTGCGCTTCTGGGCTCAGGAATTGTTAGTCGATCGGTGGGGAAAGCCCTTGGTGGGGAGTTTGGGGCTACTCTGTGCCCTGGCCGCCCTCATTGAGTTTACGGGGTTTGGGGATGATACCATTCGGGCCATTCGTCAAATTGATTGGGATATTGTGGGGGCTTTGGGGGAAGTCCTAGGGGCCACGGGCCAAGTGCTGATTGCCATTCTTGCGGTCTATATCGCTTGGCGGCAATATGTTATCTCCAAAGACTTAACCATTCAGCAAAATTTACTCACGGCCCAGCAAAATTTAATTACCCAACAACAAACGATCGATTCTTATTTTCAAGGGATTTCTGATCTGGTTTTAGATGAAGAAGGTTTACTAGAAGATTGGCCCCAGGAAAGGGCGATCGCGGAGGGACGAACGGCAGCAATTTTAAGCAGCGTGGACGGCGAAGGTAAGGCCAAAATTATTCGCTTTCTGTCCCGTGCAAAATTATTAACTCCCCTCAAGCGAGATCAACATTTAGGGCGAGCCATTTTAGATGGTATCGGCGGCTATGCGGAGGATCGGGCTGCGGGGGTCAAGGTCATTGATTTGGGGGTCATGTTAGCCAAAAGTGACCTCTCGGACACCGATCTACGACGGACGGATCTCAGTGATTTGAACCTTGTGAATGCCAACCTGAGCGGGTGCGATTTAGTCAAGGCCAACCTGTCCCGCACCATCTTGTACGGCGCAAACCTGTCTCGATCGGATCTGTTGGGGGTACAGTTTTTTTATGGCAGCCCTGAAACCGCCAGTCCCCGGAGCCGCACCGATGTACCCAACTTCGAGACCGGAGAATTTACCGGAGCCGTGGTGGAAAATGCAGATTTTAGTGGGGTTGTACGGCTTTCTGAGGAACAGCGGTATTATTGTTGTGCCTGGTGTGGTGAAGCTTCCCGTGGCACCATTCCCGGCGGTTGTGAGGGGATTCCCAACAAACTCAATGCCCTCGACAAGATAACAGAGCGTTAACGAATGTCTTAGCGGTCTCAAGATCGATTAGGCTGTAGAAACGGCAAGGTAAACAATGGCATGGTGCTGATGGCGCTGCGCCAATCCCCTGGCCCTCCGTTGCTCGGTTTTCCGGCAATCACTCCGAAGTATCCATTGAGGTCATCAGCATTGGACGATCAATATCAGGTTTACATTAATCGGCTCATGGGCATGACTCGTCTAGAGCATTACCGTAGTCAATGGCCTTTAATTCAACCTTCCCCTAAATTTGACGTTCTTCCCAACGGTTCCATTGAACCGACGTTTTTTCCTGGCTATACCCTGATGACTCCGCCGGGGTCACAGGACTCTGGGAATGGGGATTTTTTCCAGCGATTGGAAGCGGTGAAGAACGAGTTTTGGCAAGGACTGCCCCCTAATTTAGCGGTTCCCTTGCCCTCCGAAACCTTCCATTTAACGATCGCCGATTTGATTTGGGATAGTACCTATCAACAAGAAGTAGAGTCTCGGCCAGATTACGAAGTAGAATTACAAACTCAAATTGGGAAGGTTTTGGCCCAGCAACCCAGCACCGGAAAATCGATCGGTCTGAAGGTCTTGGGCTTTATTGTAATGACACGGGCGATCGCTGTGTGTTTGGCTCCTAATACGGAGGCAGATTATCAAACTATTTTGAATCTAAGACGATCGTTGTATCAAACCTCCGAGTTATTAGCCCTGGGCATTGATCAGCAATATCACTTTACGGCTCACATTACCCTAGGGTACTTTGTGGGTAGTGAAGGGATCACCGTAGACTCGGACAAACTCAGCCAAGATCTCGATCGTTTAAATGATGTCTTTTTGGATGATTTTCCTGAGTTTCAGTTACAAACTGTAGAACTACGAAAATTTAGAAATATGCTGGAATTCGATCGTCAGGAACCCTGGCCCCGCTGGTCTCTCTAAATCTTTAAAAGTCCCTCTCTTACTTTGGGATAGGGATTTAGGGTAATAAAAGTCCCTCTCCTACTCTGGGGCTTGCTCTGGGGGAGGGATTTAGGGTGAGTATCAATAAACCCATACTATGCTGATGAGATGGAGTAGCCTGAATCAGAAATGGATGCCGATCGTAAACCTATTTCCCACCGAAACGATCGCCTATGCCCTGCTGCTTTGTTTTTCCTTACTATTGCGATTTTGGGGTTTAGGTCGTTTTAATACCTTGGTTTTTGATGAGGTCTATTTTGCCAATTACGGCTACAACTATTTACATCAGATTCCTTTTTTTGATATTCACCCGCCCCTGGCTAAACTGCTAATTGCCCTCGGTATTCATCTAGCCCATTTTGTCTCTTGGGGCAAAACGATCGTTACCACTACGGAACATTGGGCGTTACCCTCCTGGCATTATCGTTGGTTTAATGCGGCGATAGGCTCCTTTATTCCCCTCTTAGGTGCAGCACTCCTTCAAACCCTAACCCGACGGAAAAGGTATGCCTTCATCGGGGGAGTTCTTCTGGCTTTAGATGGTTTGTTGTTAGTAGAATCTCGCTATGCCCTCATTAATATTTATTTGATTTTCTTTGGACTATTAGGACACTATCTTTTCTTCCAAGCTTTGCTTTCTTCCCCGCCCCATCAAACGCCTTGGCAGCGATCCCTGGGCTTTACCTTAGCCGGATTGTCCCTAGGGGCTTGTGTTTCAGTGAAGTGGAATGGTTTAGGATTTTTATTAGCTATTTATGCCCTGTGGGGCTTGGGAATGATTTCCTATTTGTGGCGATCGGTTCAATATTTCCAACATAATCGATCGCCCTATGGATCATCGCCCTACGGATCATCACCCCCACTTTTTCCTCGTTTTTTACATCCTCTTCCTTCTCCTAAAAATAAGCCTGATTCTATCCCCAAAATAGGATCCTGTGCCCCTAATTTACTTCAGAAAATAAGCCTCCTGCGACCCTATCATCTGTTTCTCTATTTTGGACTCCTACCCGCGATCGTTTATCGATTGCAATGGATTCCTCACCTACAAATCAGTGCAGACTTTAACTTTTGGGAAGTTCACCGCCAAATTTGGTCTTACAATACCAACCTAGGGGCAGGGGAAACGGTTCATCCCTATTGTTCAACTTGGAATACTTGGCCTTGGCTAATTCGTCCCATTGCCTATTTTTTCAAAGAGATTAAAACTAGCTCCGAAGCCGATCTCTTTGGTCTAGCCTCAACCCGTCTACCCCGTATTTATGATGTCCATGCCCTGGGTAACCCCTTTCTCTGGTGGTGTTCTACCTTGGCTGTGCTAGGATTAATTATAGTTTTGTACGCCAGTTTCAGCCCTCAAGGGACACTACCGGTATCCTCATTAACGCCCCTATCCCGATCGGAGCAAGGTCTTTTAATTTATCTCTTGGTCAGTTATGCCGCCAATTGGCTACCGTGGGCGTTAGTTAGTCGTTGCCTGTACTTGTACCACTACATGCCTGCCTCACTCTTTAGTTTTTTTGCCCTAGGGTGGTACATCGATCGCGGGTTACGAAATCAACACCGATTTTGGCAACTGTTGAGTTGGGGAATCTTAGCCTTAGTTTGTTTTAGTTTTATTTACTGGTTACCCATCTATTTGGGTTTATCCCTTCCACCAGAAAATTTTCATCAAAGGATGTGGCTCCGATCCTGGTACTAACCCCCAAATTCCAAATTTCAAATTTCAAAATCCAAAATCC
>DALYGI010000006.1:16627-22277 GCA_031971595.1 Prochlorotrichaceae cyanobacterium CTOTU29312 | reverse complement strand
TCCTAATTCCTAATTCCTAATTCCTAATTCCAAAATGGCATTTGCATGGCAAGCAGCGATCGTTCCTAATCCCTTGACCCTACCTGTCCAGGCGCGGGTTACGGAGGCTTTAGAGTGTTTTACTGCAAACCGATCCCATCCCCATCGATCCAGTTGTGTACTCATTTTAGAACAGGATCAGGTGGTGGGAATGCTCAGTCCTCAAGATGTGATGCAGTGGGTAGCCCAATATTTTAGTAATCCCGATCAGGATGTTTCCGTACAAAAAATTTCTGATCAGATTAACGTGGCGCAAATTATGACTCCCCCCCTAACGATCGCCGCGAGGGATGTAACCCTAGAAAACCTAAAATCTCTCTTTCAACATAGATCGGAAACGGGTATTCTCATTACTGAAAAAATTATCGAGAAAATTACTGAAGAAATCTCTAAAAAAACGCTACAACAAACCTACAGAACGATAGCCAATACTCCATCTTTTACAGAAACTTCTACAGAAACTTCTACAGAAATTTCCATTAATCTAAACCCGATCGCTTTAAACACAATTCATCTCATTACCCTCCAAAGTTTATTACAGAGCCTAGACCCAGAGGAGGGGGCAACCCCTTCCCCCCCCGAAACCTTAGCAACCCCTTCTGAACCTTCTGTATCGATTAATTCGGAACTTGCCAATCTTTTTCAAACCACTTTTGATCAGGCTGCGGTTGGTATTGCCCATGTGTCCCCCACGGGGCAATTTATCCAGATCAATCAACGGTTTTGTGAAATTACCGGCTACGATCGGGAAGAAATGATGGGATTGACCTTTCAAGAAATCACCTATCCCGACGATTTAAACATTGATCTGGATTATGTCAATCAACTTTTAGCGGGAACCTTACCCACCTATGCCATGGAAAAACGATATATTCGTAAGGATGGCAGTCTCACCTGGATTCACCTCACCGTTGCCCTCGTTCGAGAGACCAATGGGGATCCGCAATACTTCATTTCTGTTATTCAAGAAATTAACGATCGTAAGAAATTAGAAAACGATCGATATAACGCATCCCTAACCTTAGCTAAATATCAAAGTTTATATGAGGATTTAATTTCTAATATTTCCGAAGCTATTTTTGTAACCGATGAAACTGGAGAATTTGTTTTTATCAGTTCTGATTCCAGTCATATTTTTGGCTATTCTAGCCTAGAACTTTTAAGTCAGAGAAATATTGTTAACGTGTTAGGGAATGATTTTGTAAATTTAGAGTTACTGAAGGTTAGAGGAGAAATCTTAAATCAAGAGTGTGAAATTTACGATCGAGATGGCAAGACACATTATCTTCTAGTCAATATTAAAAGTGTTGACTTAAATCCTGGCAAAATCCTTTACATTTGCCGAGATATTACCGATCGCAAACAGGCGGAGGATGAATTGCATCTATACGAGCAAATTATCTCTACCACCGATGATTTAATGGCTTTTATTGATTGTAATTATCAATATCACTTAGCGAACGATGCCTATCTGAGACGTTCGGGACGATCGAAAGCTGAGACGGTGGGAAAAACCCCAGCAGACTTGATGGGAACAGAAGTCTTTGAGCAAGTTATCAAACCCAAACTCGATCGCTGTTTTGCTGGAGAATCAGTTAACTATCAAGACTGGTTTCTGTTTGCCGATCAGCAATGTCACTACTTAGATGTGGTTTATACCCCCTATCGAGAGTCATCTGGAATTATTACGGGAGCAGTGATTAGCATCCGGGATATTACCTCAACCCACCAAGCAAAACAGATGCTCGCCTTACAAGCTCGTCGGGCCGAGGTGCTTCTGTCCTTGCCGGTAGCGGCGGATACCCTACCCGAACAGGAATTTCTACAATACAGTCAGGAACTCATAAGTAGATCAGACAAAGTAATGGGCGCTTTAAATCGGCTGAAAGCCCTATTCTGCCGTCATTGATAGATCCCCTTATTTAGCCTGGCCTACTTAGAAGAATTAACAGAAAGTACAATTGCTTTTATTCATTTTGTCAGCAATGATCAGCAAAGCATTGAGTTAGTAGCCTGGTCGCGTCAAACCCTCGAAGAGTCTTGCCGAGCTAGTTTCGATACCCCTTATCCGGTAATTCATGCGGGGATTTGGGCTGATGCACTGCGGGAAAATAGACCTGTGGTGGTGAATAATTACGAGCAGTATCCCGACAAACAGGGGTTACCGGAAGGACACGTCCCCATTAAACGATTTATCAGTGTTCCAGTGATTGATAATGGCAAAGTGGTCATGCTGACTGGGGTGGGAAATAAAGATAGTGACTATACGGATTTAGATGTAGAAACGGTGCAACTTCTATCTAATGAAATTTGGAGAATTGCCCAAGGGAAACGCACCCTTGCCCAACTTCAAGATCTCAATCGGGAATTGGAGCAGCGAGTGGAAGAACGGGCTGAACGCCTCCATTTAGCAACCCAGGCAGCCCGTTTAGGGATTTGGGATTGGGATGTGGTGAACGATCGTTTGAGATGGGACGATCGGATGTATGAACTCTATGGAGAGCGCCCCGGAGATGAGCGGGCGGTTAAGGATTGGGCGGCAAGATTACACCCTGAGGATGCGGAAAGAGTCCATACCCTGGTAGAGAAAGCTCTGGCGGGAGAACAGGACTTTCAAACCACATTTCGGATTCTTCAACCGAGCGGCAAAATTGCTTGGATTGAAACCCATAGTTTGATCAAACGGGACAATGCTGGCCGACCCTTGCGGATGATTGGCATCAACATTGATGTGAGCGATCGTAAACAGGTGGAGGAGCAGATTCAACAGGAAAGTATTTTCCGTCAACAAATTTTAGATAACATGGCGGAAGGTCTATGTGTATGTACAATCCAACCCCAGTTTCCTGCCTTTCGGTTTAGTCTGTGGAATCCTCAAATGGAAAATATTACAGGCTATACCCTAGCGGAAATTAATAATATCAACTGGTCAAAAATATTGGCCAGCTATCCAGAAGTTCGTCACCATTTTATTAAAACCATAACAGATATTCGACAGGGTAATCATACAGGAATCCAAGAATGGGAAATTGTCCGTAAAAATGGACAAAAATGTATGGTTTCCATTTCTATCTCGACTATTCCTAGTCAAGGCAATAGCTTTTTAATTTTGGGTATCATTCAAGATATTAGCGATCGTAAACAGGCGGAACTGGAACTTAAAAATACCCAGGCTAAGTTTCAGCGGTTAGTGGATGATATTGGCCATAACTTTATGGTCTTTAGTTATTCCACTACCAATAAAGCGTTGACCTATGTGAGCAGCGGTATCCGATCGATTTTTGGGCTATTTCGTCAAGATGTTTTAGACAAGGACTGGGGAGAGGTGATTCAATGGTTACCCCCCTGTCTGGAACGGTGGGAGCAGCAGGTACAAACCTTCCGTGAACATCACAGTCCGTTTCAACAATTTGAAATGGATTTTATCCACACCGATGGACACTATCGAACGGTTCAGATTTCCCAACATCCCGTTTTCGATCGCTCCGATGAACTGATTGCCATTGAAGGGGTCTTAGAAGATGTGACCCAACAGCGGCAATATAAGGCCATGCTCCAACAAACCAATAAGGAACTAGAGCGGGCCACCCGGCTTAAGGATGAGTTTTTAGCCTCCATGAGCCATGAACTCCGCACCCCTCTCAATTCTATTTTAGGAATGTCTGAGGTTTTATTGGAAGGCATTCTAGGGGAAGTTAATGATAAACAACGGCACTCTTTAGAAACCATTCAGCGCAGCGGTAACCATCTTTTAGAACTCATTAATGATATTTTAGACCTCTCGAAAATTGAAGCTGGCAAGTTAGAACTAAACTGCGATTCTACGAATATTGAAACCCTCTGCTCCAGTAGTCTAGCCTTTATTCGGCAGCAAGCCCTGAATAAACAAATTCAGCTAACCACTACGATCGCTCCCCATTTGCCTCCTGTCCTGTTAGATGAACGGCGCATTCGTCAAGTTTTAGTTAATTTGCTCTCTAATGCGGTTAAATTTGGGTATCAACTTAAGGCGAAAACTCCTACACAGAGCCGATCCCAGCCCGCAAGGGTTTCAGCCGATCTACCAGTCCATTTTATTCCGCCTTACGTTGGTAGCCTTAAATTTACCCCTAAGGGTGGCTCAATTCATCTAGATGTATTCTGTCATCAACCCCCAGAACATCCAGAACATCCAGAACATCCAGAACAAAACTTTCTGCGTCTAGCAGTTACGGATACGGGTATTGGAATTTCTCCTGAAGATCAAAGGAAACTGTTTCAGCCCTTTGTACAAATTGATGGCGCTCTCAATCGTCAGTATAGCGGTACGGGGCTAGGACTATCCTTAGTGAAGCGTATTGTGCAGTTGCACCAGGGATCGGTGGGGGTACAGAGTGAACTAGGATCGGGCAGTTGTTTCTGGATTGATTTGCCCTGTCAATTTGACACCCGCCCCCCGGAAGGTGTAGTTTTGGCTATTCCCCAGACAACCTCCACGCTCCCAAACTATCCCGCTTGCCCCACCCATCCGCCCCTGATTTTGTTGGCAGAAGATAATGAGGCTAATGTGCAAACTTTGCAAAATTATTTAGGAGCAAAGGGGTACGAGTTAATAACAGCAAGTAACGGGGAAGAAGCGATCGAAAAGGCCAAATTAACAGAACCAGATTTAATTTTAATGGATATTCAAATGCCTACCATGGATGGACTAGAAGCCATTCGGCAACTTCGAGCAATGGATCAGTTTCAGCAGACCCCCATTATTGCCCTAACCGCTTTAGCCATGAAAGGGGATGACGATCGGTGTTTAGAGGCGGGGGCTAATGCCTATGTCACTAAACCAGTGAGACTTAAACAACTCCTGGGAACCATCCAAAATTTGCTTCAGTTATCCCCGGTTCAGCAACAGAATTAAGTGCCCGCAGGCAATCTTAGGTATCCTTAATCCTTAGGTATTTAGTAAAACCTAGGCAGCACCTAAAAAGTCTCGTTTGCCCACTTCTACCCCGCAATGGCGCAGAATATCGTAGGCGGTTGTGACGTGAAAATAGACATTGGGTAAAACAAAATAGAGCAGGAAGGTTTGCCCATCAAAGGTTAGGGTTTCCGGGCCAATGGGCAACTCGATCGTTTTGGTTTCGGTGCCGTCAATTTGATCCGCACTAAAGCTTTTCAGATAGGCGATCGTTGCTTCTAGTCGCTCCACTAATTCCCCAAAATTGGTTTCATTGTCCTCCATTTTGGGCGCTTCCACCCCAGCTAACCGAGCCACCCCTCGCCGGGCAATATCCGAAGCAATTTGCACCTGTCGAGACAGGGGAAACATATCAGGATAGAGGCGAGTGGCCAGTAACACCGCAGGTTCAACTTTTTTAGCTTCTGCATAGGCGGCCCCTTTTTGCAGAATATTTACTAAATTGCTGAGGCTGTGGCTCAGTAAGGGCACGGAGGCTTGATACATGGAAAGGGTCATACAAACTCCAGAGTTTCAGTTTGTCCTCAATTCTACAATAGCTTGAATCCCAGTCATCATAATCTTTAAGGATTACAGTTTAAAGATTACAGTTTAAGGATTAGAGTTTAAGGACTGAAGTCCTGACTACAAAGGATTAGGTTAGCATTTGTAACCGAT
>DALYGI010000006.1:4080-16527 GCA_031971595.1 Prochlorotrichaceae cyanobacterium CTOTU29312 | reverse complement strand
AGTTTAAGGACTGAAGTCCTGACTACAAAGGATTAGGTTAGCATTTGTAACCGATACAAACTTGCGTATAAACCACCCTGCTCTAACAAGACCTCATGGCGGCCCGATTCTACCAGTTGCCCCTGCTTAAAGACCAAAATTCGATCCACATTGCGAATGGTTGAAAGACGGTGGGCAATAATAATGGCTGTCCGATTTCGTAAGAGACGATCGAGGGCTTCCTGAATTAAAGCTTCTGTCCCCACATCCAAATTGGCCGTCGCTTCATCCATTACTAAAATTTGTGGATCCCGGATTGCTACTCGCGCAAAGGCTAACAGTTGTTTCTGCCCAGCGGATAAATTCGTGCCCCGCTGACGCAATAGGGTTTGATACCCCTGGGGTAATTGTTGGATAAAGGAATCCACATTGGTGAGTTGAGCCGCTTCAATAATTTTCTCTAAGGGGTAGGTTTCCCCTAGGGAAATATTACTGGCCACATCTCCCGAAAAGATAAAACCATCTTGCAGAATCACCCCGATATAACGGCGTAAATCCTGTTGGCGTAAACTGCGAATATCGTGCCCGGAAACTAAAATTTGGCCGCTGGTGGGTTCATATAACCGACAAAGTAAACGAATCACCGTACTTTTGCCGGCCCCCGTAGGTCCCACGAGGGCAATTTTTTCTCCGGGTTGAATCGTAAAGTTGAGATTTTTTAAGACGTAATCCTGATCTTTGTAGGCAAAGGAAACATCCTCAAAACGGATTTCCCCCGATCGCTCTGCCGCTTTGAGGGTTGCTGCGGTGGGAGCTTGAACCGTTGCCTGTACTAACCCCGGATCCTTAATTTCAATGGGCTCATTCAGTAATTCCGCAATGCGCTCCACGGCGGTTAAACCGGATTGAATGGCTGTAAATTTTTCCGCCAATTGACGCAGGGGGTCAAATAACCGTTGGGAAAAAAGAATAAAAGAGGCTAACGTCCCAAAGGTTAAGGCCTCTGGAGTTCCGGCAGTTTTAAACACCAACACCCCTCCCGCCCACAGCACCAGGGCGATGGCTCCTAAGGACACCCATTCTAAGGTGGCGGAAATGGCAGAATCGTGAAAAATAGTTTTATCTACTTCCCGGATATAACGATCGTTAGTCGCTCGAAATAACTCACTATTAAACCGCTGTCGTCGAAAAATTTGCACCACATTGATGCCTAAAATATTTTCCTGAAGGGTAGCATTTAATAAAGATAGTTCTTCCCGCGATCGGTAGTTGGCTTTTCGATATTGATGTTGAAAATACAGAATCAGCGCCGTCACTGGAAACAAGGTTAAAACCAACATTAAAGCTAACGTTGGCTGAAGCCAAAACATGGTAATACAAACCACCAGCAACGAAAATAAATCATTGACAATACCGATGGCCCCGGTGGAAAAAACATCCCCCAATGCCTCCACATCACTGGTTAAGCGGGTAATCAGTTTTCCTACGGGAGTACGATCGAAAAAACGCACCGCTAAATCCGTTACGTGCCTGAATAAATCCTCACGAATGGCCGCCGTAATTTCCTGCCCCACTTCCTGCACCAAGTACCCTTGAATTCCCCGAAATGCTAACCGAATGGCGATCGTAATAAATAAAATCCAAGTGAGTAAATTCAAGCCCTCCATCAACGATCGTCCCGTTAAGAACCCAATAGTTTCTTCCCCGCGAATTAAAGAAATAGCCTGACCGACTAAAATGGGCTGAATTGCCCCCGCAATGGACAGGGGAACCAACAGCAATAGGGACAATAATAAGGTTTTACTACTGCGGCGGGCGTAGGGAACCAACCGCAAAAACAAGCGCCAATCGCTTTCCACAGTACGCACAGGGACAGAACTAGGGGTAGAAGCAGTAGGGACGGAAGAACTAGGGGCAGAAGCAGATCTCACAACGGATTCTCAGCAAAGGCGGGTTGTACACTCCTTACTGTACTGTATCCGATCTATACTAGGGTATCGCTTGCTGCGCCTGTCTTAACTCAGATCCTGAAGGCAAGCGCCGATCGATAGCATTTTCAAGTTGTTAGCTGGTGTGATTCTATGTCTGGCATACAGAGTGTCTTAGCTCAGGTCAGCGCCGTTTCCCTCTCTAATGATGCGCTCCGTGTCTTAGGAGTATCGGCGGGCATATTTGTTGTTCTGTATATTTTTGTCTTTGTCATTGTGCGATCATGGGTTCGTCAATCCATGCGCTCCGATGCGGGGATTGTGGCGGTTCGTGTGTCCCAACGCCCTGCCCTTTTCATTGGGATTTTCGTCATTACGAAGCTCACCCTCAATCAAGTAACCCTTCCCGAAGCTCTGGCTTGGATTCAGGGAGTACTCACCGCGGCCATTGCGATCGTTACCACCTACTGGGTCGCCCAACTCTTGACCGAGGTTTTGCTGTATTACCTAGAGCGCTACGCCGAACGCAGTGAAGCCCAGTGGGATGATGTACTGGTTCCTATTCTGAAAACAACCCTCCCCATTTTTACCTATCTCATTGGGGCGATCGTTACCCTTCAATCCCTGAATGTGGATCTCAATGGTCTACTGGTGGCCATTGGGGGGGTTACCTTTGTCTTAGGGTTTGCCCTCAAAGATATTTTGGCGAACTTCTTTAGTGGTTTGGTGTTGTTAATTGATACCCCATTTCGCTTTGGAGATGTGGTGACCCTGGAAGATGGAACCCGTGCGGTGATCAAAAAAGTAGGACTACGGGTTACTAACCTCTACCTTATCGATCGCCACTGCGAAATTTATATCCCCAATGGTGCTTTTCAGAACCAGGAAATTGTCAACCTGAGTCGCCCGACCACCGACTATTATTACACCATTACCTTGCCCGTTAAATTCGATGCAGACCCTTCCTTGGTCATTCCTATCCTAGAATCTGTGGTTTTGGCCCACCCAGACACCCTGGGCAACATCGACAAAAAGCTAGAGCTAATCGATCGTTTTTATGGAGCCTCGGACAACAGTAGCCAGGTACAAGTGAAGCGAGAAGCGGGTCGGGCTCGCCTACTTTTAGAGAAAGCGGTTAACGCTCGTCTAGTACAAATTGAAGATAGTTTTGAAGCTCTTTCTGTGGCCATTGCCCATGCAGAAGATCTGGGATTTGAGCCCTCTGAGGTGAGAGCGGTTCAAAATGATTATCTCGATATTTGTAGCATGATCGGTCTAGAGCCCGTTTACGATCGTTCTGAACGGGGACGGTCTCGCCAGAACCCCCTCAAGAGTGCAGAACTCGAAGAGAAAACTGGCGCGGATACGGAATCTTTAATTTTCTTAATTCGAGAATGGTACCGTTCTTGGCTTAAAGATCCCGATTTGTTGCTCGAAGATTCCAAAGTGTTACCCAAAATGTGGGAACAGAAGATTGGCTTAATGAAGCTCAAAATCAATAAGCTGTTCAAAAAAGTTTCTGCAATGGACACCGATGAAACCCGCCTAGATGATTTCGTCTCCGGGTTCTTTGGATGGATGCAAGAAAGCTTTAAAACCACCCGCAACGAATGGCAAGATCCCCGCATTTGGATTAGTGCAAACCAATCCGATCCGGGTACAGGCGGTTTAAATAAAAACTTCACCGTCAAATTCTACGTGGATGATATTACCCTGGAACATTTTCAGCGGGGCTATCGCGTGGAAGGTGAACTCAACCGCGAACTCCAGTGGCAACTCCGCCAAGCCTACTTAGCTCGCTAAAATCCCTCAGATCTTGAAGATTGGTAGTCATCTTTTCCGTTCATTCTCTTGCCCATCCGTCACGGTGTTTTATGTTGAGTTCGTTCCTTCCCTATGTCCTTGCCCAAGGCAAAGGAAAAAAAGCCCCCCCAGGGCCCTTATTCGAGTTTAAGGGCGTTGAAGCTGACCCCAGCGCAGTCGCCATTGATCAACTGAATTTCCAGGAGATTGCGGTCAACCTAGGCATCGCTGCCGCCGCTATTTTCGGAACCTATATCTTCATTTTTGTGGGGCTACGGCCGTGGTTTCGGACGTTTCGTTCCGATGCAGCCCTCGTTGCCTTACGGGTCTCCCAACTTCCCGCCTTTTTAATTGCTCTCCTTGCTTTTTTAAATGTGGGGCTCAAAAATTTTGAGAGCATCAAAGCGATCGTTTGGATTGACCACATTCTGGTCGCGGGCGAAATTCTCAGCGCGGCCTTCCTCTTAAACCGTATTCTCAAGCAGGTGGTTTTCTATTACCTCAAAGAATATGCGGAGCGAACCGAAGCCCAATGGGATGATGTCTTAATTCCCATTTTAGAAACCGCCCTTCCCATTTTACTGTACATTCTAGCGGTCTTCTTTGCCCTCCAAGAAATCGGTTTAGATCTCTCTGGATTGTGGGTGGCCTTTGGGGGGATTACCTTTGTCATTGGTTTTGCCCTTCAAGATATTTTGAAAAACTTCTTCAGCGGTTTAGTGTTATTAATTGACACCCCATTCCGGTTTGGAGATGTGATCGCCTGGGGCAAAAACGATCGGGCCGTTATCAAACACATTGGTTTACGCCTCACCCAACTGTATCTAATCGATCAACACTGTGAGGTGTACGTTCCAAACTCCAAGTTTGAAGCTCAGAAAATTATTAACCTGAGTCGTCCCACCTCCAACTACTTCTATACCGTTAGTTTGCCCTTTGCCCCCGACGCTGAACCCTCCAGAGCCATCCAGTTTATTGAAGCTGTAGTTTTGGCTCACCCCGATACTTTGGGAGACATCAATCAAAAAATTGAACTTCTCGATCGTTTCTTTGGGGCATCCCTCTCCCCGGATCGGGTCAGTAAAAAGCGGGAAGCCGGACGCATGAGACTGTTAGCTGAGCGGGATTTAAACCTGCGTTTGGCAGAGGTGGAATCTGCCTTTGATGAACTCAGCCAAAACATTAGCCGCATGGAAGACAGTGGGTTAGATCAAACCGAAATTCGGACGATTCAAGGGGACTACCTGGATATTTGCCAGATGATTGGTTTAGATGTGGTTTCCGATCGCAATGGGGGCCGGGCCCGCAAGCGCATGATCTTAGAAGAATCCTCCAAAGCAATGGAAGGCAACTCCATGATTCGGCGACTGCGGGAGTGGTACGATGCCTGGCTGAGGGATCCGGATTTACTTCAGGAAGATCAAAAAATGTTACCGGATCAATGGGAGCGGCGCATTGATTTACTGAAGAGCAAAATGAACAAACTCTTTCGTAAACTTACTGAACCTTCCATGGACGATACCCGCCTGGATGATTCCGTTCAGGAAATGTTTATCTGGATGCAAGAGGATTTCAAAACTAGCCGTAACCAATGGCAAGATCCACGCATTTGGATGAGTTCCGTCAAACTCGATAAAACGCAAATGATGGAGAAAACCTTCACCGTCAAGTTTTACGTGGATGACATCACCCTCGAACACTTCCAACGGGGCAATCGAGTGGAAAGTGAAGTTAACCGGGAGTTAGCTTGGCAACTCAGAAAAGCCTATTTAGTCCGCTAATTTGGCCTAACAGTTTACAACCCTCACCCCCCATCTTTCTCCCAAGCAGAGAGGAACTTTGATCCGGCTCCCCCTTGCTCTTTTGGGGACAGGAATCTAGGGGCGAGGGTTATTTTTTGTCAATACAAGCTGAATTTTTGGGGCTGAAGTTGGGGCGATCGTCTTTGTAACAAGTAAACTGTTTGACTCCTTTATTCTTCCTTTTCTTCTCCTAAAAAAGGTGGGGGAATTGGAGGGTGAGAGTTACTTTCAAGGACAAATTCAGGTGGGAACCGGCTCTCCCGGACGGATTCGAGCCCATTTGCCCATTTCTTCCAGAAAACTCTCGCACCCCACCACATCCCATTCCATTTCAATCAGATCCGTAGTGGTGCGGAGATTCACATTAATTTTGGGACTGAGGGGGTCGAAGTCAGGATGATCCGTTAAATGGGGCTGTTCATGTTGGGTTTCTACCGCATGGTACGTGATGCAACGATCGACATAGGAACAGTTGACACAAATGCACATTTTGATCACCTCATTTAATTCACGCAGAGTTCAGAAAGGTTTGAATAGAGCATAACCTACTCCTCACGCGGGAAGGTTGTGCTTCCATTACGATAGGTTTCTGTTTGATCGAGGAAGGTTTAATTTAAGATGTAAAAATCACTACGGTTTAAAACGACTTCCCCATGATCCGGAACCCAGGCTAGCCATTGCACAGAATCTTGCTGACACAGGAGCAACGCTTCGTCAAAACTGTACTCACTGGGAAGACCATTCAGCTTGACCCAGGCATCTCGATTATAGGTGATTTGACAAACGGGATAGGTATGAGGCTTGGCTCTAAACCGTTGAAGAGTATCTAAAGCGGCAGCGTTTTCTAACAACTGATTATATTGAAGGAGCATGGTTTTAAGCCTATTTTAAGTATTTCTGTATCCACTATTACATTTTCACCCTTAAAATGAGAGCAACTTCTTATAACTTTACATACACCGATGGAGGCGCAGAATCATGACCAGTGGTTTAATTCCCCTACAGATTAATGGCGAAGTGAAGACCTGTCCTCCTGGTTTGAACTTGATTCAATTGTTGGAGTATCTCAACTTAAATCCTCGTTTGGTTGCGGTGGAATATAATGGCGAAATTCGTCACCGCCAATTTTGGGAAACCACCTCTATTGTTGAGAACGATCGCTTAGAAATTGTAACGATCGTGGGGGGTGGAAGTTAAGGATTAGTTCCTTTAAAACGCACAAGGGGAAGCACTTTTAGTGTACTTCCCCGCTAAACGGTCAGATATAAAACAGCGTAACTTGGACTTAGAGGTTTCCTGGATGCTAGGGAGCAACACAGGAAAACAAAGAGAGTAAGTGAAAACAATAAAAAAACGAAAAGAAAGAACAACAACTAGGGGTTTACACAATTCACCTTGCTCTTGACGATCGTTACTCGATCTGGGAGAGTTTGCCTGGAGTCTCAAGGTATTAATGCTAAGGGATTTCAAGGGGTGAGGAATCAGACTTAAACGACCTTAAACCACCTGAAAAATAATACTAACCTAAGCCTACCATTGACCTATTAAGACACTGAAGTTAAGAGCAAAAGTGACGTTCACAAGATTAGGGATCAAGGGAGGGATCAAAACCTTGGGAACTGATTTGGAGCCGATTAAAGGTATCAAATTCATCTGTTTGATAACCTTTTCCCTTACTCTTCTAGAGTACACGAAAGGCTAATACTTGATCCCATTTACCGGAAAAACTTAACCTTTCTTTACATATACGAAAATGAGGGGGTCGTGAGTGTCTAGGGTATCCCATTGGTCGCCTATGCATGCCACGGTGCATCAGGCTTTGCGCTCCCGGCAGTTGTTACACCGGGGCCAGGCTGTGTTGATTGCGGTGTCTGGGGGACAAGATTCTCTGTGTCTGTTGAAAATCATGCAGGATCTTCAGCCCCGCTGGGGGTGGCATCTGGGGGTGGTGCATTGTGATCACCAGTGGCGATCGGATTCGGGGGCAAATGCTCAATTTGTGCGGGACTGGGTGGTTCAGGGGTCGAGAAGGGAAGATGCTGGCACTCAGGATTCGGAACCGTTGACCATGCATCTGTGCCAAGCGGAATCTGCTCCGGGGTCTGAGGCGGCGGCCCGGGCTTGGCGCTATGACTGTTTTGGGCAATTGGCCATGGAGTATGGCTATGGGGCCGTAGTGACGGGACACACCGCTAGCGATCGGGCGGAAACCTTGCTCTATAACTTGATGCGCGGTTGCGGGGGGGATGGTTTGGGGGCGTTACAGTGGAGTCGTCCCCTAGGAGATCTACCCGTGGCGATCGTCCGTCCGTTGCTGGCTTTGGAGCGCCAAGACACGGCCAACTTCTGTCAGGATTTTCGGTTACCGGTTTGGGAAGATAGCACCAACAGCGATCGTCGTTACCAGCGCAACCGCATCCGCTTAGAGCTATTGCCCTACCTCAAGGCGCAATTTAACCCCCAGGTAATCCGACATTTAGCCCAAACAGCGGAGCTATGGCAAGGGGATGTGGCCTATTTAGAAGAACAGGCCCGCCAAAGCCGTTTGTCCTTACAGCAACAGAATGGCCTCCATCGTCAGGGGCTAAACCAACTTCCCTTGGCTTTGCAACGGCGGGTGATTCGGCAATTTCTTCAGGAACACCTGCCCCAAGCACCCTCCTTTGATCAAGTGGAAAAGGTTTTAGGGTTGCTGAAGGCTGGCCAGGGGAGCCAAACCGATCCCTTTCCCGGTGGAACGATCGCCCTGGTTCAGGGGGACTGGATCCGGTTACAACAACCTGATGCCCTATCTGATGCCCCCTCTGATGCTCTACCTGATGCACCATGAGGCTTAAGCTTGGATTAACCGAAAGTTAATAATTTATAGAAAATTCTCAATTACCTCAGGGCGTTAATCTTCCCTTAAAGCCTTCCCGTCGGGATTTGAGGAGTTTTGAGGCTGGCTAAAAAGTAGATCAACCTATTGCAAGTTATTCTCAATAAATATATAATAGGCGGTGAATTGAGATCCTCGTTCAGCAGAACCTTGAGGCAATACAGCAGACCTAAGGCCGGTGTGTTTTTTCATCCCTCCCCTGGAGGACTGCTGTAGAACCTTGAGGGAATAAAACCTCTAGGTCAAGAAAGCATTGAGACCAGTAAAACCATTTCATGAGCAAAGGTTTACCCCAGGTATATTTGCATTTGTAATCCCGTCACAGATACCCAAATCCGTCAGGCTGACGAAGTTTCCAAACATCCCACATCTATCCTATGATCAAGGCGGTTCCCAACATTCGTCAAGGTTTGTTTTTTACGATGCTAGATTTACACGGGAAGAAAGCCCTCGTTACGGGGATTGCCAACGATCGCTCCATTGCTTGGGGAATTGCTCAACAACTCCACGCGGCCGGAGCAGAGCTAGGGGTTACCTACTTGCCCGATGACAAGGGACGGTTTGAGAAAAAGGTACGGGAACTGGTGGAGGAACCCCTGAACCCCAGTTTGTTTTTACCCTGCGATGTGCAGAACGATAGCCAAATTACAGAAGCGTTTACAGCGGTTAAAGAGACTTGGGGACGGCTGGATATTCTGATTCACTGCCTCGCCTTTGCGGAAAAGGATGATCTGATCGGTGATTTTAGTAAAACCAGTCGGGAAGGATTTCGGAAAGCATTGGATATTAGTGCCTATTCCTTGGTGCAGTTGGCACGGGAAGCGAAACCCCTGATGACGGAGGGGGGCAGCATTGTTACGTTGACCTATCTGGGGGGCGTTCGGGTAGTTCCTAATTACAACGTCATGGGGATTGCCAAGGCAGCCCTAGAAATGAATGTGCGCTACCTGGCTGGGGAGTTAGGGCCAGAAAAAATCCGCGTCAATGGCATTTCCGCCGGGCCCATTCGTACCCTGGCCTCTGCGGCCATCGGAGGGATTAAGGATATGATTCATCATGTGGAAGAAGTGGCTCCCCTGCGGCGCACGGTCACCCAAACGGAAGTGGGGAATGCAACGGCTTTCCTCTGTAGCGACCTTGCCAGTGGCATTACAGGACAAATTCTCTATGTGGATTCGGGCTACTGCATTATGGGGATGTAATTCCCCCTTACCCTTAGGCGAACGGTGAAACGGTTACTGCTTGAGACCTGGAAGCGTCTACTTCCCCTACTGCCCCTGGTGACGATCTCAGGAGTGGCGACGGCGATCGTTTTGGGTATTGAAGCCTTAGGGGGGCTGGAACTCCTGGAACTTCAGGTGTTTGACCAGGTTGTACAATCCCGCCCGCCCCGCCCCCTAGACGATCGGTTATTGGTGGTGGGGATCACGGAGCAGGATCTCAAAACCTATGGCTGGCCCCTGTCCGATGAGATTTTGGCCGACATCCTCCAACGCCTACAGGAAGGGGGGGCCAAGGTCATTGGTATCGATTTGTACCGAGATCTTCCCCAACCCCCTGGCACCTCAGATCTCAATGCCCAACTACACCAAAAGAATGTGGTCGGTATTTTCCAATTGGGGAAGGAGCGGGAAGATGGAGTTGCACCGCCCCCGGCCCTGGTGGGAGATCGGGCAGATCAGATTGGGTTTAATGATTTGCTCTTAGACCTGGATTCCGTCGTCCGTCGGGGGTTGCTGTTTGCCACGGAAGAGGAGCAAACCTATCAGTCTCTAGCCTTTCGTCTGGCCCGCTACGCCCTGGAGGAGCAAAATATTCGTCCTCAAATTTTAGAGTCCCCGCCCGAAGGGGTGGCCTGGGGCGCTACGACCCTCGTGCCTCTCTACACAAGGGCCGGGGGATATACCCACATGGACGATCGGGGCTATCAAATTCTTTTGGACTATCGCTCTGAAGCGGCTCCGGCCCCCGTGGTAACAGTCCAGGCGGTTTTAGAGGGACAGGTTTCTCCCAATTTGATTGACGATCGGATTGTGCTCATTGGCTCCCTGGCCCCTAGCTTAAAGGATCAGTTTTTCACGCCCTACACGTCAGCGGATCCCGATAGCTCTGGCATTGCGGGGGTTCTAGTCCATGCCCACTTTACCCAACAACTCCTAGACTTAGCTCAAGGGACTCGATCGCCCTTTCGCTTTTTCTCTCCAGGTTTAGAAGTGCTGTGGTTAAGCCTTTGGACTGGGGTGGGCGTTCTCCTGCTTTCCCATCGTCACCATCCCCTGTTGTCCGTGGCGGGTGGCGGGGTCAGTGTTCTACTGTTATGGGGCCTTCAGTATGGTCTGCTCAGGTTTGAAATCTGGGTTCCCGTCATCTCTCCCAGCCTAGGGCTAGGGATGGGCATTGCCAGCAGTTTAGGGTATAGCCGCTACCGCCTCTGGAAAATTCATCAAGACCTTTTACATTACTCCCAGGAGCAGGCCACAGCCATTGCCCAGTTACAGGCTTTAAACCAGAAAACCCTCCCCCAGCAGACTTTAAATCAAACCCTAAATCAAACCTTAAATCAATCTTTAAATCAGCATATTAACCCGTACCTGCCCACCACCTTACCGGAGGGAGAGTCCCATACCCTTAGCTTAGGCAACAATCCAACGATCGCAGATACCGCTAGCGGCAGAACTTGCCCGGATGCCATGCGGACTCCGGCCCTGCCACCGGGGGGGACTCTAGCGGGGCGCTACCTGATTCAGAGTGTTTTAGGGGAAGGGGGATTTGGCATTACCTATTTGGCCAAGGATAGCCAGCGTCCGGGGCAGCCCTCCTGTGTGATTAAGCGTCTGTCCCCTGCCCGTCGAGATCCACGATTTTTAGAAGCGGCCCAGCGTCTCTTCCAATCGGAGGCGCAAATTTTAGAGTCCTTGGGTCGTCATCACGATCGTATTCCCCAACTCCTGGCTTATTTTGAGGAAGATCAGGAATTCTTTTTAGTCCAGGATTTAATTGAGGGCCATACCTTCAGTGATGAACTCACCGATCGGGTTCCCCTCTCCCCCGCTGCGGTGTTGGATCTGCTGGTGGATGTTTTGCCGACTCTGGCCTTTATCCATCGTCATCAGTTAATTCACCGGGACTTAAAACCCAGTAACCTGATCCGGCGCAAAGATGGAGCCTTGGTGGTCATTGATTTTGGGGCAGTAAAACATTTTTCGGGGGTGAGTGAGACCCGAACCCTGGCCCTCGGAACTCCGGGCTACATGGCTCCAGAACAAAGTGCGGGGCACCCTCGCCTCAACAGCGATCTTTATGGTCTAGGGATGATTGCAATTCAGTGCTTGGTGGCCAAAAATCCCAGTGAACTAGCGATCGACCCAGACACCGGGGATCTGGTCTGGCAACCCCTCATTCGAGAGATCCATAGCAACTACACGGAGGTGGATGAATTGATCAGTTTACTCAGTAAATTAGTGGAGTATAACGCTTGCGATCGGTATCAGTCCGCCGATGAGGCCCTTAAGGCTTTTACAAAGTTGAAAAAATCTTCGAGCCTGGCCATGGTGGCATAGGCAAAGGGGTCGGAAAAAGGGGAGACATACTGATGAGGATTCGATCGGATTTGCCATGGGAGATCCGGCTCCCCTAGGTGATTAATCACTAAATCTGCGGTTGAAAAATCCTGCCCTTCCGTATAGTCATTCACCGTAACGATCGTGGTGAGACCTGCCCGTTTAGCGGCTTCCAGACCCACTTGAGAATCTTCAAAGACGAGGCATTCTTCTGGGGATAATTGTAATTGGGCCAGGACGTATTGATAAATATCGGGAGCGGGCTTTTTCTGGGGCACCATATCCCCGGCGGCAATGACTGTAAACCATTCCGGGCTATCGGGAGCGATCGTCGTTTTCAATAAACTGAGGGCATTGGGCAGGGCGCTGGTGGTGGCAATGGCCAAAGGTATGCCCAGGGTTTTGGCCTCCTCTAACAATCGCAATACACCGGGTCTAGGGCGGATCAACCCTTGGGCGAGGATCTGGGCATAGTAAGAACTTTTACGGTGATGTAA
>DALYGI010000006.1:0-3980 GCA_031971595.1 Prochlorotrichaceae cyanobacterium CTOTU29312 | reverse complement strand
GGATCAACCCTTGGGCGAGGATCTGGGCATAGTAAGAACTTTTACGGTGATGTAAAGCCGCGATCCACTCTTTGAGAGTTTCAAATCCTTGGTCTTGAGCGATCTGTTGAAGTTGGGATTTTAGGAATTGAAGGGATTCGTTGGTTTTAAGCGGTTCAGGAGTTGGAAGATTATGAAGGTTTTCAAGCTGCTGAAAGTGATCAACGTTTTCAATATAATAGACAATTCGTTCTTTTCCGCCACCAATTTCTGTTAGTTTTCCATACACTTCCACAGACCAATTCCACTCTAAACCCACTTCCGCAAAGGCCTGATTAAAAGCTAAACGATGGCCATCCCGCTCGGTTTCCGCCAGGGTACCATCCACATCAAAAATAAGGGCTTTCAACATCGATAAAGTTTCCGTTTCCATGGGTCTAAGGTCTAATCATAATACTAACTTCGACTCAGAACCCAGAGGAGAATCCCCATACTGAGTAGACAGAGGCTAGGGATCAAAATCCAGAGAAACCCTGTCCGGGCTGGGGGATCTTGGGGCACTGGGTCGGGTTCGCTGGGGTGATATTTCCCATACAGTTGGGCTGCGACAGGCTGACCATCCCGGAGGTGTTGACGAACAATGCACGGAACAACCTTGGGCTGAACCCGGCTGTACCACACTTCCTCCGGTAGCACAATCACGATCGGCCCATTGCCACACTCTCCTGTACAACCCGTAGCTTGAACGGTAATCGAATCTGGAGCCTGCTGCTCCAAGGCCGCCAAAACAGCCCTAGCCCCATCCTTCAGACAGGTTTTGGCCTGACAGACTAAAACGGTACGATCGCTACTCATAGCTCAGGATTGGCTTAGGATTGGCTAAAGTCTGTGACGGAACCCGCCAGATTACTCCGTTGGCAATTATCATAATAAGGGTAGATCGGAGTTCATTTTCTCGGTTGCGCTATGACTGCTCCCCTCACCTCCATCCATCCCCCTGTGGTTCGTCCCTTGCAATACCGGGATTTAGAGCATCTTGAACACCTGTGGGCCAACACGGAGTCTGCCCTGGGTTGGCAGGAAGACTGGAAACTGGAGCAAGAATGGATCTACCGCTGGTATTGGCCCCTCAAAGCCCTCAGTTGGTTTCCCAATCCCTGGCAACATCGCTCCTGCTTGTACGTGGCGGAGCCTGCGGATCAGGAGGGATCGCCCCCCCGCCATCCCCTAGGGTTAATTCACGTAGTGCCCTTCAATCGCAGCCGTACCACCTGGCGAATTCAACGCATCATCACCACGGGCCAACTGGCTGAAGGAACGGTCAATTTAGCCAGCGATGTGGGTTCCCAACTCCTGAGACACTGCCTAGAAAAAATTTGGGAAGCCCGCACCTGGATTGCGGATGTGGAAATTAATGACAAAGCCAGGTTGGGGCTCTACCGCCAGAGCGGTTTTCAACCCCTAGCCCAAATTACCCGCTGGGCGATCGTCCCGGAGTTGTTAGCCCAGTTAGCCCAGCAGGAGTCAGAAATTCCTCATCTGATCCCCGTGAGCAATGCGGATGCCCGCCTCATTTATCAACTGGATACGGTGTCCATGCCCCCCCTATTGCGTCAAGTTCTCGATCGCCATGTGCAAGATTTTCAGACCAATCTGGTGGATAGCGGCTTAAATCAATTACAAAACGTGGTGGGGCCCAGCCAATCCGTGGCTAAATTCGTCTTTGAACCCCAGCGCAAAGCCGCCATTGGTTACTTCCACTTAACCCTACAGACCGCAGGCGATCGTCCCCACAAAGCAAAAATGACCGTGCATCCCGCCTATACCTGGCTTTATCCTGAATTATTGTCTCACATGGCCAAACTCACCCAGGCCTATCCTGCCAATAACTTAATTCTCAAATCCGCAGATTATCAACCGGAGCGGGAAGCCTATCTCGAACAGATTCAAGCCGATCGCATTGAACATCACTTACTCATGTCCCGATCGGTCTGGCACAAATTACGAGAGCATCGGATGGTTTCCTTTGAAGCCCTCCACCTGCCCGATATGCTCCCAGGCTTACAACCGTCCCACAAGCCCATCCCTGGCCGCATGAGCTTTTCCAAGCGCCCCGACGAAAAGGAATCATAGGATGTCAAGGCTCAAGACATCTAAAAAATAGACCGATCTCACCATCGATCGCCTGAACCTATTGAAAATTCTCAACATAAACGATCGTGGTTGACAAACTATCGTATTGCCAATTTCTCCTCGATCGGTTTGCTGCTGTAATTATAATCCCCAAAAACGATCGCCCGTTGAGCCAATTCTTCTTGATTCCCGGACAGACTGCACCTTTTATAGGACACTTTTTATAGGACACTTAGGACTTAGGACACTATAGTTTTACGTTTTACGCAATGTAGATCCCCGGTTTCTGGGGGCAGAGCCTCAAGGGATTGGGCTTCGTTCTACGAGAAACCCAGAATTTGGCACTTAAGGAAATCCTAGCGGTGAATCGTCGTCAATATCTGCTCTATAGTGCTCTTGCCTTTCATGCCGCTGTTCTGAAAACCTTGACCAGTTGTAGAGCCGATCGTCCTGCGGTTAATGCTCCTGGGGGTGAATCTCCTGCGGTTAGTGCTTCTGTTAAACCTCTGAATGTTACCTCCCCGCCTATGACCTCTACCTTTCCTGTAATTGTTTTGGGGGCCGGTGTTGCTGGTTTAGCCGCGGCCCAGACCTTGGCGGCAGCAGGGGTTTCCGTGGCGATTTTAGAAGCCCGCGATCGTTTAGGGGGCAGAATTGTAACCGATCGCACCTGGGGGATTCCCTTAGATTTAGGGGCGGGTTGGGTGCATGGCTCGGACAATAACCCCCTCATGGGTCTGGTGAGCCAAAGTCAATCCACCCCCTTTGTTACCGAAGATGACTCTGTATTGGTGTACAACCACCGGGGCAAGCGCATTAGCGATCGGTTATTGGATGAGGGGGAAGAGCAATATGAGAATTTATTGGATGATGTCCTCGATCTGGCAGAAGCACGGGGGAAAGATATGAGCATCCTGGATGCCCTCATGGAGCTAGATCCGGATCTGCTGGACGATCCCCTCATGGTTTACCAACTCAGCGCCTATCTGGAATTTGACCTAGGGGGAGCGATCGAAAACCTCTCCGCCCGTTACTGGGACAGCGACGAGGTGTTTGATGGGGAAGATGTGATTCTTCGGGAGGGCCTCGATCGTCTGATCACCACCTTAGCCCAGGGCTTAGAGGTTCACTTTCAGCAAATCGTCACCCAAATTAACCTCACGGAAACCGGCGTAACGATCGTCACCAATCAAGGGGAATGGCAAGCAGAGCGGGTCATTTGTACCCTGCCCTTGGGGGTATTGCAGTCCGGGGATGTACAGTTTAGCCCCACCCTGCCCAAAGCCACCACCCAAGCCTGGCAAGCGGTACGCATGGGAAGAGTCAACCGAGTATGTTTAGAATTTGACTCCCTCTTTTGGGACAGGGACACCCACTACTTTGGTTACTTCGCCCCCGAAAAAGGCCAATATCCCTACTTCCTCAACCTGTATCCCCCCTATCAGTTTCCCGGATTAGTAGCCTTTGCCGTCGGTTCCTACGCCCAGCAAATGGAACAACAAACGGACGAAACGATCGTTGCAGAAATTCGGGAACACCTCAAAACCATCTGGGGACGATCGATTCCTGAACCGCGCCGGGTGCAGATTACCCGCTGGGGGCGCGACCCCTTTGCCAAAGGATCCTACAGTTATATCGCCGTGGGAGCGAAGCCCAAGGATTTTAAACAGATGAGCCTCCCCATAAACGATCGCCTCTTCTTTGCCGGAGAGCACACCAGCGCCGACTACCGAGGAACAGCCCACGGAGCCTACCTTAGCGGCATAGAAGCAGCGGAAGCGGTTTTGGGGAATAGGGGTTAGGGAATGGGGAATAGGGAATAGGGGTTAGGGAATAGGGGTTAGGGAATAGGGAATAGGGGTTAGGGA
>DALYGI010000005.1:18675-29602 GCA_031971595.1 Prochlorotrichaceae cyanobacterium CTOTU29312 | reverse complement strand
GCCGCTGCTGCTTCTTCAGGACAGAGATGTTCCCGTTTGTTGGCAATAAATTGACAGAAAGCCATTAAATCTTCCCGGTGGTTATAGTAGCCCGGTACCAACTCTCGGAGATGGGTCATCACCTCATCACTGTCTAGATCCCGTTGTAATTCATAGAGGGCAAACAGCACCGATCGCAAAAACGATCGCCCAAAATCTCCCTCAAAATTCGTTTTCTTAAAATCAAGGGCATTTTTGAGGCGGGCATTATTAGCCTTCATCGAAGCCATCAGGGAGCTATAATCTGTCACCCGAAATGCCTTAGCAAAATTTTGATAATTGTCTAACTTTTTCAGCCCTAGCGCTTCCATTTCCAGCATTTTGAGGTAATAGCGTTCGGAGCCAGAAATATCACCCCAAATTTTCTCCCAACTTTTTTGCAACTGCAACGTTTTAAACTCAACAAACTCCGGCACCAAATGTTCATTAGCCACCTGCACCGCATAATCAATAATTTCGCGCACCCCATCCCGATCGCCCTTTTGCCGAGGTCGGAGCGCCTCCGCCGCCATATCCTGGCCATCAATCCAGCGATACCCCGTCAGCACCCGCAGCGCCGCCGCATAACCCGCCATTTGCAGATCCGCATCCTCAAACAAATTCTCAGCCCTCCCCTTTCCCCCAGTGGTTTGATTTAACCCCACCATCGTTTCAATTTGTTGAGCCACCTCCAGGCGCACCTCCTCCACCAACTCATCCCGATAGGCAGACTCCTCCCTTAACCGCTTCCGCAACACCAGCAGCACCGTCCCCTGAACATAGCCCCCCTTCTTCAGTTCAGACGTAGTTTCCGTAGCGATATACCAAGCCGCCGTCACCTGAAGCCCAGCCCCCCACATAATGCTAGCCATATCCACCCACACCGCCGCATCCTGATGGGTAAACATGACAATTTGCAAGCCCTGATCCGGCATTTGATTTGCCATTGCTGCATAGGCAGCGATCATCTCCCGGCGAAACTCATCCCCACTGCCCTTAATAGCTAACGCCCGACGGCTATCCCAAACCCACTCCGCAAATTCTGGCGGGGGATTTTTGCGAAGCCAAGCAATGAAAAATTCGGTGATTTCGTGGTAGTGAACTGCGTCGGCGTAGGGGGGGTCGGTCAGAAATATTGTACAAAGTTTATTGATTTGATGAGCGGATATTGTTTTTATTATTCTTTCTGAATGAATTGGAAAATTTCGGAACCGCGTATTATAAATAGATTCAAAACCTATCCATGAACGTGTTCCGAACATATATTGAGTATTGAGAGCCTGATTATAAAAAGTGTTAGCAAAATTATCACTAGGCCCTCCCGTAGGTCTAGCTGTCGAAGTTGCCCATGGTGTAAGCTTACTTAGGTAATTAGCTGCATTTCCAAATCTTAAAAAAATACTTTCAGAAATTAACGCTGGAAGTAAACTTGCTTCTCTGCTGATTAATTGAAGAATTAAAATTTGTCGTGCATTAAACAAATGATGCCAATATGTCCAACCCCGCGTCCGAATCGGCTCATCGGTTTTATCCCCCGGTTCAATGGGCATATCCGGCACTAAACCCTGTTCCTGCCAAGTGGCTAAATTTTGCCGGATGATCGCTTCTACCTGGTGTTCGCGGTCTAAGTCCGCTGGAGTGACTGCGGCAAAAAAGGTTTCTTGACGACTTTTGCCTAGGGTTTCTGCGGTAATCCATTGAATACAGTACAAACGCTCTTGAAAAATATCGTCGAGACGGGGCATAAAGTCCTGTTTTTCCCAGCGGCGGAGTTTGTTGCCAGTGGTGCCGTCGGGCTGTTTGTAGTCTCCTCGGATTGTTTTAATGGATATACGATATTCCTCTCCATTCAAAGAATAAGTTATATTATTATTCCTATAAGTTCCAACTTCAGCAGACTTCATATCAGATTCTGAACACTCACTTAATATATCAATATTAAAACTCTTGTCACTATAGTTTGGTTTCATGAATGCCCGAACATTATAACCTTTACTAATAACCATTGTTGGAAGGATTGGAACTTTCCAGCCTGTTTGAGGACAGACAATTTCAAGACAATATAAATAGGCTTTGGCGCGGTTTCCTGCTGCGTCGTGTTCAATCCCTAGGGCGGTGATCTCCCGATCTACTGCTGCGGCTACGTCCTGCTGGGCTTGTTCTATGGCTTGGCGGGTTGCGGCATCGGCTCCCACAATGTTTAACGCGCCCCAAGTGAGCATACAGGCGATCGGGTTGAGGTCGCTGGCATACACATCACAGCCGAGCCGCGCTGCTTCAAAGGGAATTTGGCCACTGCCACAAAAGGTATCCCCCACCCTCGGACGATGGCCAAAGCGCAGGATCCCCAGTTGCTCGATCAGGTCTGGAAAACTGTGGGCGGTGGTGCCTAGGTGCTGGTTAACCCGCTCCCAAATGGGGCCATACAGAAGGCGATCGTCGCACTCTTCTGGGCGTTTACAGAGGGCTAATTTTTCCAGGTAAGACAGGTTGGGGAGTTTGGCCGCGTCTTTGGGGGATTTAAGTCGCCGCTCAAAGCTCTGGTCATCAATGGCCATCAGCAATTCAAAAATCTCTAAATCCGCTTCCGCGTCCCCTGTAGCTGGTAACAATGCCCCTAAAATACAGGCTTTGTTCAAAATTAAGGGTTTGCGCCCCTTCCAATAACTGCCGAGGGCGGTTAAGGTTTGCCCAGCCCCCGCTTTGCGTTCTTTTTGGGCTTCAGCGCTGATTTTTTGAGCGGGTAACAGGGTTTCAATGAGGCTCGGTTTGTCTTTCCAAGCCAGGGGAGTTAGGGGCATCATGGGTTAGAGTTCTATCAAACGTTTATGAAACTAAACAAGAGGAGAAGCGATCGTGAATCTTCCTGAAAATCTCCAGGAGTTGCCCGGAGCCGAGATCGTTTTACCGGGACTGAGGGATCTGGAGAGGGGTGAGTCCTATACCATTGGAGCCTTGGTCGTGACGATCGCGGCAACGCGCTTAACGGAAGCGGGTTTACCTATCCCTAACGATCGCCTAGCTTCGGAGCCGGAGCTAACGTTGTATGCCCGCCTTGAGGATGAACAGGAGGATCCTTACGGTTACTATAATGCCTTGTTACATCGCCTCAATAGCTTTTGCAATGCCCTAGAACTTAGGACTGAGTTCTATCAAAGTGACATCTATCAAAGCGACATCTATCAAAGCGACAATAGGCTCAGTTGATCGGAGGAGTCTGAAGTCCCCAACAACCGCGATCGTTTCACCGGGGGAATATGGCTCACCTCTGCTAGGGGGTTTTCGGTCAGGGCAAAACGCAAGGCCTTGCGCCAGCCCACTTCCGTTTGGTGCGCTCCCCCCGTAGCTGCCGCAGTCATGGTATAGAGCCACCAGCGCTCCTCTGGCCGGAGACCAATCCAATTACGGATGGCGTTGGGGATGGTTTCGGGGTCGGCCCGCTCTACGGCCCAAGCTAATACCAAAAGCTCTTTACCCAGTAAACGCTCTAGTTTGTTAATGCCCGTTGTCCATCGGCTGGTGGCCATCTTTTTGGCCCGCAGCCGTTCATTAAATTCTCGCTTGAGGTCTTCCGCAATTAAACTCCACGCGGCACGGGGCAAATGACAACGCTCCACCACTTCCGGTAAGCCGTTAATTCCCGCCTTGATGCCATACACCTCGGAAATGACCACAAAGGCAGTTCTACCCGTGGGCAATTCCACCACAAAATGATGGGGGTCTAGGCCCACCGGACAGCCAAAACCCTCGGTTTCGCTTTTACCTCCCCTCTGGGTTGGACTCTGGCCTGTTCCCTGCTCTCCACGGGCTTTCGGACTCACTGCTGTACCTCCCCAGGCTCTGGGTTAATGCTCAGTTTTTGTAAGAAGGTTTCTAGGTCGTGACCGCTGCTAAATTGTAAGTCATCCAGACGTAAACTCACTTCTGCGGCGGGGTTACCGAGGGCGTTTCGGGCTGCGGTAATGAAGGCCTCTAGGTCTTCTGCTTTGACCAGGGCATCACTGCCAAAGCGGGTGATAATGGCTCGGTTGCCATCCCCTACGGTTAGGGAAATGCCCCCGGACAGTTTTACGCCTAACGTTTTACCCTGATTAATGACGGAATAGGAAGCACTATTGCCATGAAAACTTAGCCGTTTGGTCAGTTTTGCCGGTTTCAGCTTGTCAATGACGGGGCCGGGCTGATCCACCGCAGCGATCGTGAAGTTGCGGCTGGTACTCACCTCCTGATCTTCTGCATAGGCGTAAATTGTCACGGTTTCTCGCCCCTCTAGCTCAATGGGGCCGGTGTAGGGGTTGCCTTCCCGTGGGTTTGCTCCGGTAGTTGTCCAACGAATCTGACCACGAGGTTTTACCGTTAGCTCTACGGTACGTTTGCCCCCTCCCGTGCGGGGTTCATGGGTGAGGGTCAATTTATTGCTCCAGGGGTAAGGTTCCCCCGTTTCGTGCTTGCCGTCCGGGTCAATGGCCACAAACCATAGGGTGGTCGCATCGGTCTTCCAAATCGTATCCGGGACGATCGGGCTATCGGGGCCAACGTCAGGGGTTGGGCTGTAATGCACTCGCCCGTTTTTACCTGCGTCTCGGGCCAAAATTTCTAAGGTGGCAGTCCCAGAACGATCGTCATAATCCCGTTGAGATACGGTAACAAAGGTACGAGGGGGCGGAAAAGGCCCTTTTTCGATGTATCCATCTTCCGTATAACGCCAACGCCCTTGACCCGTGGCAATACTGCGTAGGGTTTCAATGCCCTTCGGCGGCAGCCAGGGCCAGCGCTCGTTGGTAACGGTACGAGACACCACATCCCGCCAGGGAATCCGCCGCTCGCCGCCAGCGGGCCAGAGCAGATCTTCCGCCCGTAGCAGCAAGGTTTCTGCATGGTCTTCCACACTCAGATACAGCTTAGATGCGCCCGTATCCGAAAGGGCTTTTTCCACTTGCTCTTCTGCATTAAAGGCATTGCCCGCAAAGGTCATAGACAGTTTGGCATAGGTGAGCTTGCCCCTCATGGGGTAGTAGACCCGGTTAAACAAACTCACCACCGTGGCGTTAAAGTCATACACCGCCTGCTCCCGCTCCTCCTCCAGTTCCGATCGATGGGGAGACTTATCACCGCCCGTTTCCTCCAAGACTCGCTCAATGGCCCAAAGGCGGCGGGTCTTGTCCTCCAGACTGCCCAAATTTGAGCCATCCCCCGTTACCACACAAAGGTTATTTTTCTCCGTCACGCTTTCCCAAAAACGCTGTGCCTCCTCCGGTGGGGTCTTGCTGTCAGGACTGAGGACTAAACACACCCGTGGCCCATTGAGCTTGATCTCCTCCGTTTTGGGCAACGCTTCTAAAACTTGGTAGGCCTTGCGCTGAACCGGCTTAAAAATCTCCGTCAGTCGTCGCTTCATTTCCGCATCCACCTTGGGTTGAGGAGCATTAGCCGCCCGACTGTCAATGCGTTTACGGAGGTTTTCAATATTGGAGAAATACCAAGCGTCATTTTCCTTGCGGTGTAAATACCAGGCATCACTGCGAAACGCTTCAAAAGCATCCTGAAATTCAAGCACACTGCGGTTTGGCGCAATCAAACACTCCAAAAACTGCACCTTCGTAAACCCCTTCACCGCATCCACCGACTCCGACAAAGAAGCGGTCAACAGCAAGGCCGTTATCTGACTCGCCGCATCATTGCCTAAATTTGCGTCCACCAGTTCAGCCACCGCCGCCCCATTCGCAGCAATATCGTGGGCAACGGCTCCCTGAAGGTTACTAATTTTGTTGATCTCTTCCCGCACGTCACTAATATTGAGGTTGAGATGTTGGCAACCGATCAGGTAAACATCGTTGTAGGGGCGCTCCCACACGGACTTGATCATCTTAGAAACAAACTGCATCAACCCCCTGGTTTGGCGATAGCTTTCATTCTCCTTAAAGAGGGCAATGACGTGCTTCACAGAGGGATGGAAAGGATAGGAAGCATGGATTTCATCGGCAATTTGCTCCGCACTCTTAGCCACGGATTTTGACTGTACCGCCTCCGATAGGGCCGTGCCATAGGCAGAAGCTACACTATCCCGGATCTGACGATCGGGCAGTGCCCGAAACAACCGCTTTCGCAAAATATCGTAAATCTCTGAACTTCCCAAATCCACTGGCGTAATCGATCGAGCTTGGCGATTGGTTTCCTGGGCAAAGTTTCCGATGGCTTTCTGAAGTTCCCGCGAGGCCCCCTCGTAGCTCCCCGATAGGTTAGAAATGACAATACAGCACCGCTTCAGCTTCAGGGCCGCACTCAATAAATTAGACAACGCATAGGTGGTTACTTGGGCCAGTGTGCCTGCGCCCACGGTACGGGTCATGGCATAGTCAAAGTAGGGGGGGAGTTCATCTAATAAAATTAAGGTGGGTTCATCCCCAATTAAATTCAGCCAATCCCGTTCGTCCGGGGCATCCGCGCCATTTTGCCAGAATTTTGCAAACTCCGCTTCCTTCCCTAACTGTCGGGCAATTTCTCCCCAGATGAACCGTTGATCAAATTTGAGGCGACCGTTAACCGCCACCACTTTTGCGCTGCCAAAGGAGACATCCTCAGTGAGATGGGGAACCACTTCCTCCCGCAACTCTGGATCCCGTGCTAATAGCCCCAAGGCTGTCATGGAGTGGGTTTTACCACCCCCCATCGCCTGTTTAAGTTCAAAAACCGCCTGCTTCGATTGACCCGCTAGCCGCTTTAGACCTTGGCTCAGTAAACCCTCCATCCCCTTGGTAATATAGTTTTTCTCAAAAAATTCCCTCGCCTCCCCAGCAGTACGATCGATGACATCCGCTAGGTTTTCAATTTGTTCCCCCATCGCATAATCCAACGCCATGGGGTGGATTTGACAGGTATCTTTAACGGTCTGAAGCATAATGGCAACTCTCCGTTTATCACACTCAGAACGACTCGGCTTCGGGAACCCTAACGTCCCTTCCGATGGACAATTACACTGACAGAAAGACAAGCAGAATCACAGAAATTACAGAAGAATTACAGAAACTACCATCCCTCCGAAAGACACTCGATAATATCTCGACGGTATAGCACTTTTTCGCACAGTTCCCACCCTGGCCCGACGGGTTGAACGGTTTCCCCATAGCGCAGATCGAAGGCGTTGGCTTTTTTCTTGCGCTCTGTGAAGGTGTCTAACGCTTGATCTAGCTGTTCAATATTTTCAATCCAGTCATCCTCAATGGTATCGGGCAAGGATCCAAAGAGATCGTAGCGATCTTTCATGCGTTGAGAGAGGACTTCGTAAACTTTCTCATCATGGGTGCCGTGATAAACCAGATTGAGCATATCCACCCGATCGCGGGTTTGACCTACTCGTTTGATCCGTCCAATGCGTTGCTCTAACCGAGAGGGATTCCAAGGCAGGTCGATATTAATGAGGGTGCCGAGGGTTTGTAAGTTCAGCCCTTCACAGGCGGCATCCGTAGCAATCACTAAGCGAATAGTTCGATTCCGCACTTCGATTTTAATTTCTTCCCGCTCTGCACTGCGCCATTCCCCCCCAACAAATAAACCAGACTTACCGGCTCCGGCATAAAGGGCGACTCGCTCTTGGGGGAGTCTGGCGGTGAGACTGGCCGCAACCCAGTGGGCGGTATCAAAATATTGACTGAAGATGATACAACCCAGATCCAGCCAACCCCGATCGTTGAGGAAGTAAATCACGGCATCTAGTTTGGGGTCTGTGGGTTTCTGGCTCAGGGATTCAATGATCTGCTGTAGATGGGTACATTCCTCATCCACGATTCCAGGGATATTTTCTAAGAGCAGCATTTCTTCCTCTTCATCCACTGCAAACTGTCGTTTGTCTAGTAACTTTTGGGCGGTGGCTAAGCCACTGGCAATGCTAGAACAGATGCGACTGTGCATCATGGTTTTCATAAAACCCGCTGCTTTGGTGCGTTTCCGCAGAGCCGTCGTAAAATCCTGAGCCGCTGCATAAGCCCGATCGAATTCCGCTGAGGTCAGCAACCCCAATCCTTGAAAGAGGGGCAATTTTTCCCCGTCACTGGGCCAGATGTCCACCGCAATTCGATCGAGTAATCCTAAACTTTCTAAGGTGGCCCGCTTACGCAGAACAGTATGGCGCACGATCGGGTTATGGCACTGAAAAAAGGTCAGACCCTCCTGGCGATCGTTCAGAGCATCTTCCAGTTCAAAGCGGGTAAATTCCTCTAGTTCCGTAAGGGACTGATCCGTAAAATATTTCTCTTTACAGAGTTTGAGATCGCTACGGATATGGTCAAAGAGGGGATGCTCTGAGGATGAGGGAAGGGGATTGCGAATCAGCGCCCAAGCGTAATACTCATCTGTGACAGTCTGCTCTCCAGTTAACAGTGGCAGAATTGCATGGGGTTGATGCCAAAAACTTAAGTCTCGTCCTAGGACATGGTTAGCCCCTTGATTGAGTATGCCCAGCAGATCCCACAGGTCTTCCACATTCGTTTGAATAGGGGTAGCGGTGCCCAGAATGACGTGCTTGGTGCGCCGGGCGATCCGCTGCATGAATTTCAAAAGTTGATTGGGCTGAGGAGTGCCTTTGACGGTAATCCCTCGCTGACAACGGGCGCGGTGGGCTTCATCTAGGATCACGGTTCCAAAACGCCGCTCTAGGAGGATGCTGGCTTCTGGGGTCTGTTGGGTAATCAATCCGGTGGATACGATGCCAATTTGGTAAGGACACCGCCCAATATCCTCTGCCCCCCGTGTTTTAATCTGGTAGCCATTGGCATCCAGCCACACCTTGCGAGTCGAGAGCCAAACAGCGGAGGGAATTCCTAACTTATCCTTCAGTTCTACTTGCCACTGTTGACAGAGGGTAGCAGGGCACAGAATTAAGGCGGGGCCATCTCCCAGAAGACAGCCCACCATTGCCGACACTGCCAGGGAGAGGGTTTTACCCACCCCCACCTCATCCGCTAAAATGAATCGTGCTGCGCCATAGACGTTGCGGTGTTCGAGGAACATTCCCACAAACGATCGCTGCCAGGGCTTCAATTCTTCCCCCCGTTGATAGATGGGGGCTTCTACTAGGGCAGCCGCTGCCATATCCGCCGGACTAAGATCTGTGAGTTTGACCTCCACTTTGCGGGCGAGTCGCCCTACCTCTTCCACGAGGGTTTGAGGCAAGGGCACCCCCCGATCCCAGAGATACTTAAACTCTGCCTCAACCCAAGCAACCCCTTCCGCCGATCGATCTTCCCAAACAATTTCGTAATGCTCACTCCAACCTTCACGGGTTTCATTGAGACTGCCCATAAAAGCAGATTGAGAACCATCCCGGCTTTCAATAAGACCGGCTTTGCCATGGAGAAAGGGAGCGTCGGGGGCTGCGACTACCCGTACTTCCACTTTGCCACTTGTTAGGAGGTCATATAACTGTCGATAGCGTGGGCGGTGGAGTAAACTATCCAGATCACTGACCCCTTCATTCCACTTTTGCTTTAAGGCCGTTTCACGGGCTTGCCGAGAGGCTCGACCGATCGCAATATCTCTGGGATCGAGGTCACTGTTACAAACAATTTGAACCCGATCAATTTGAGCAATTTCTTCAGCGACCAACTCAAAGATAGAGGAACGAAAATAGCCTGCAATGCGCTTGTAGGTTCGAGCCTGAGCTAAACGATCTTTGAGGAAAACGTGGCTGAGGCGGTGTTGGCGGGAGCTAAAGCGATGGAGCAAGGAAGTGTCAGGCATGAGAATTACTAAATTTTTGAGTTTTTGAGGGTAAAGCCGCTTCTCTGGGGAATCTCTGCTATCATGAGAATCAAAAATTTTATATGTCAGGTTCCGTCCCTTTAACGCAGCGACAGACCCAAATTTTTCAGGCTACGGTGCAGCATTATATTGCCACCGCTGAACCCGTAGGCTCTAAAACCTTAGTGGAAGGGTACGACTTTAGCGTAAGCTCCGCCACTATCCGCAATACCCTCAGCAAGCTAGAGCAGGTGGGGCTTTTGTATCAGCCCTATACGTCCGCCGGGCGGGTTCCCTCGGATTCTGGCTATCGCTTCTATGTGGATCATCTGCTCAGTCCTTCCCAGGTCTTTTTCCAACGGGTTTCCCATGTGCTCCACGGGCAGATTCTAACTTCGGGGCTGGGCTTAGAACTCGTTTTACGACGGGCAGCCCAGCTTTTGGCGAGTTTGAGCGGTTACATTGCGATCGTTACGTTGCCGAAAGCCCAAACCACTCGCCTACGGCATTTACAACTGGTGCAGGTGGAATCCGGTGCGGTGCTTTTGATTTTGGTGACTACCGCCTACGAAACCCAATCGGTTTTACTGCGTTTACCGGAATCCACCAGTCAGCAAAGCCCGGAGGCGATCGATCGGGAGTTGCAGATTTTATCGAATTTTTTAAATCACCATTTGCGGGGGCGACTGCTGCGGGACTTTACCCAGGTGGACTGGGCGGAACTTGAGCAGGAGTTATTTCATTATGCGGATCTGTTACAAGATCACCTTCTGGCCTTAACCCGACGCTACCACAGTCCTGAAATTTCTCAATTACTGGTCAGTGGGGTGTCGGAGGTGTTGCGCCAGCCCGAATTTAATGAACTTCAACAACTGCAAAGCCTTCTCCATCTCTTGGAAGATGAGCAGGATCAACTCTGGGCGGTGGTGTGCGAACTCATGGAAGAGGAAACCAGCCGCAATATTCGCCTACGGATTGGCTCAGAAAACCCCTTAGAGCCCATGCGCTCCTGTAGTTTGGTCACCGCCCCCTACCATCAGGACGGGATCCCGGTGGGCAGTGTGGGGGTTTTGGGGCCTACCCGGATGATTTATGAACAGGCGATCGCTGCGGTGGGGGCAGCTTCTGACTACCTCTCCCAGGTTTTATCCTAGCTTGTTTACCTGAGCGTCTT
>DALYGI010000005.1:9888-18575 GCA_031971595.1 Prochlorotrichaceae cyanobacterium CTOTU29312 | reverse complement strand
TGAGCGTCTTCAAGAGATCTTAAAGATCAGTTAAATCAGGAAATAAATCAGGAAAACTTGAACCTGCCACAGGCGCTCTGTAGTAGGATGGGGGCAGCACCGAAGGGTTAGGCAATGGCCTCTTCCGCATCATCAATTTTGCCGTATGACTACCGATCCACTTTTACCCCAAGCCCTGATTTTTGATACTCTTAAGGGCATTTTGGCTGTACAACGACAACTGCAAGAAGATCAAATTCGATCGGATGACAAACAGTATGATTTTGTCAGGAATTTGACTCTGCTACAGCAACAGCTAGAGCATATTTTAATGGTTCAGCAAAGCCTTCAGATGGGCCAGCTTCAGCAACAGGATCATCTTTCTCGGCTGTTGGATCAAATTGATCAGGTGCTTTCTCATCAGGTGAAACAACAGGAACTCATTGACAAAATTATTGACTTCAATCTCAGTTACATGGAGCGCAGTTTTATCGAACGGGAACGGAGACTGAGTGAAGGGGGTGAAGAGGAATGGATGGATGAGGAAGATTAAGTCCAGACCCTAGACCCCAGCGCCGATCGTCCCCAAGGATCCCCCCTTGTTTATGGTGACGGTATCTGCAACCATACGGATCCGCCTAATTTTTTCGCGTAATTTATTCTGCTTATTTCGTTCTGCTTATTTCGTTCTGCGAGAGGAGATCCGGTCATGGCAACTGGTACGCTAACGGCCCCCAGCCGCGTAACATCTACACTGAACCAAAAATACCCCAACTACAAGGTGATTGTGCTGAATGATGACTTCAACACTTTTCAGCATGTGGCCCAGTGTTTAATGAAATATATTCCCCAAATGACGGAGGAGTTGGCCTGGGAACTGACCAACCAAGTGCATTACGATGGTCTAGCGATCGTTTGGGTGGGGCCTCAGGAACAGGCGGAGTTTTATCACGAACAACTGAAGGCGGAGGGGCTAACCATGGCTCCCCTAGAGCCTGCGAACTAGAGCCTGCGGGTTAGAGGTTCGGTTAGTGACCTCGCGCCGTAATGAAATCCGCTAAGGTGGCTAGGGGTAAGCCTTTTTCTCCCCAGGGGGCCAATTCGGCTTTGGCTTCTTCAACGAGCACCTGGGCCCGTCGCCGGGACTCCTCAATGCCCCAAAGACTGGGATAGGTGGCCTTTTGGGCTTTCAGGTCTTTGCCCGCACTCTTACCCAATTCTTCCGTGGTGGCGGTAATGTCTAAAATATCATCCACAATCTGAAAGGCTAGACCAATGCGCTGGGCATAGCGGGTCAATCGATCGCGGCTAGGCTGATCAACCCCGGTCAAAATGGCACCGGAGATCACGGACACTTCCAGCAGGGCAGCGGTTTTACGGGTATGAATAAAGTCCAGCATTTCCACCGTAATATCCGATCGTCCCTCCGATTCTAAATCCACCACCTGGCCCCCCACCAAGCCCTCGGCCCCCACAGCCCGGCCCAGGAGAATCACAATTTCTAACAAGCGATCGGCAGGTACGTCCTTCGTATTCAGGGCCAAATATTCAAAGGCATAGGCCAGCAGACCATCCCCCGCCAGAATAGCAATATCTTCGCCGTAAACCTTATGATTGGTGAGTTTCCCCCGTCGGTAATCGTCATTGTCCATGGCGGGCAAATCATCGTGGATGAGGGACATGGTATGCACCATTTCCAGGGCGCAGGCCGTGGGCATCGCCATCTCGATCGTGCCGCCGGTCAGTTCACAGGTTGCCAAACAGAGAATAGGACGCAACCGTTTCCCCCCCGCCAGGAGAGAATAGCGCATGGAATTGTAGACGGTTTCAGGGGGCGCAATGGGTAACGAGGTATCCAAAGCCACCTCAACTTTTTCCTTGCGTTCCGCTAGATAGGCATTTAGATCAAATGAAGATTGGGCCATTAGATCCCTGGGGGGCAATTTCAAAACTAAACAACGAGACAGCGTTAGGCATTTCCGCTGAAACGTCTTGTAGTTTCTCACGGGGGGTTACCTTAAACCAAGGATCCGTTACAAGTCTGTTACATTGCAAAGGAGGAGGGGAGATCAGGGAAGGGACTCCCGTTTTTCAGGATCTAGACCCCTCTGGAGAATCACTATAGAATAAGCAACATTAAGAAATAAGCAAAATTACTGTAGCTGACCTCATGTTACGAGCCGGAATCGTTGGGCTGCCCAATGTGGGTAAGTCCACTCTGTTTAATGCCTTAGTGGCCAATGCCCAAGCCCAAGCCGCCAATTTCCCCTTTTGTACCATTGAACCCAATGTGGGGGTGGTGGCGGTTCCCGATCCGCGCTTGCAGGTCTTGTCTGATCTCTCGAAGTCTGTGCAAATTGTGCCCACCCGCATTGAGTTTGTGGATATTGCGGGGTTGGTGAAAGGGGCTAGCCAGGGGGAGGGTCTGGGCAATAAGTTTCTCTCCCATATTCGCCAGGTGGATGCGATCGTTCAGGTGATTCGGTGTTTTGATAATGATGACATTATCCACGTTGCGGGCAGTGTAGACCCGGTGCGGGATATTGAGGTGATTAATCTGGAACTGATTTTGGCGGATCTGGCCCAACTCGATCGGCGGATGGATCGGATTCGCAAACAGGCCCGCACCAGTAAGGATGCCCAGGCGGAGCTAGTGGTTTTGGAAAAATTAACGGAAACCCTCAACGCGGGGCAGTCCGCCCGCCAAGTCCCCTTGACGGAGGAGGAGGAGGTGTTTGTAAAGCCCTTGGAACTGTTGACCCGCAAGCCTTTGATCTATGCGGCCAATGTGTCGGAAGAGGAGCTAGCCACGGGCAATGCCTGGGTGGAAGCGGTGCGTGGGGTGGCAGCCCTAGAAAAGGCTCAGGTGGTGGTGGTGTCTGCCCAAGTGGAGGCGGAGTTAATTGAATTGCCCCAGGAAGAGCGCCAGGACTTTTTGAACTCCCTAGGGGTTGAGGAAGGGGGGCTTCAGTCCTTAATTCGGGCTACTTACGAACTGTTGGGGCTGCGAACGTACTTCACCACCGGGGAAAAGGAAACCCGTGCCTGGACAATTCACGCGGGCATGACCGCCCCCCAAGCAGCAGGAGTCATTCACACGGACTTTGAACGGGGTTTTATTCGCGCCGAAACGATCGCCTATGAGGATTTGGTAGCCACGGGCAGCATGGGCGCAGGCAAGGAAAAGGGCTTGGTTCGCAGTGAAGGGAAAGACTACATTGTGCAGGAAGGGGATGTGATGTTATTCCGCTTCAACGTTTAAAACCTTTCGAGCAGCCCCTTTCGAGCAGCCCCTATGAGTTCCCTGGTGTTTTGGAAAAAAGAGCAATGGCAGCGTCAACGCTTTTGGCGGGTGGGGCGTTATTTATGGCGGCGGCGCTATCGACCAGGGCTGATGGCCTTTCGGGCCTATTGGCAAGACAAAGCTCCGGGAAAGTACTGGACAACCACGGGTCGCCGCCTCTGGCTCAGTGTCTTTCTCTTTGCCCTGGCCATTGGCGGGGCGATTTGGCTGGATGTGATGCGGTTACAACGGGAGCCCGATGCGAATGCCTTAAACGATCAAGCATCCCCCGTGGCGACTGCGGCGGTGGCAACGCCTCCCCCCACTTCCATCATGCTCTTTGAAAATTTTGTAAGCCCAAAGGTGCAGGCGGAAAATACCCCCATCCCCGATCGTCTTCCCGCTACATCTGGAGCCAAGCCTTCCCCTAGCCCAGTTTCTTCCAGTCCAGTTTCTCCTAGCTCGGCCACTGCTAGCCCAGGCCCCTCCAGATCCGCAAAGCCCTCGGCCACCTCTAATTCAGCCATCTCTAACTCAGCCACGCCCAGACCTTCCGTTTCTAGGGCACCCACTCCTGTCCCCACCTCCGTACCGCCGACCTCCACTCCTACCCCTAAGCCCACCAAAGTTCCCGGAAGCGCCACCCATCCCCCCTACGAAATTGCCTGGGCCCATCCCAGCAACTACGGCAATCGCTTTGCCAAAGATGTGAATGGCAAACCCTTAACCCAAACCCCCATTATTGTCTTGCACGAGACAGTGTACTCCGCAGACTCAGCGGTGAATTATTTCCAGACTCCCCACAGTAACGAAGACGATCAGGCCAGTTACCACACCTTAATCCGCCTCGATGGGACGATCGTTTATATTGTGCCGCCGGAAAAACGAGCATACGGGGCGGGTAACTCCGTATTTGAGGGCCCCAATGGCCCGGAAACCGCCAAAACCCACGCCCAATACCCCCCTTCTGTGAATAACTTTGCCTATCACATTTCCCTGGAAACTCCCTTTGATGGGGAAAACGACGGAGAAACCCACAGTGGCTACACGGAAGCCCAATATCGATCCTTAGCGTGGTTAGTTGCTCAAAGCAGTGTACCGGACGATCGGATTACCACCCACCGAGCGATCGATCGGTCTGAGTCTCGCATTGATCCCCGCAGTTTTGAGTTTGAGCGTTTCTTGAAGTTGCTTCACCAGCAGCGATCGGTGATGGGAAGATCCTGAGACCAGGGGAGACCAAGCCCCTAGGAAAACGATCGCTATTTTAGGCTGAGAAGAATCTCTGTAGGCACACGCCCGGAGATCCCCTGTGGCCAAAAGTCTGCCTGTTTGAATAACCCCATCAGGTTAATGTCGGGTTCTAGTAAACAGGTGTGACCGCTTTCCGGCAGGATAATGCACTGGTTGTGGGGACAATGCTCCGCTAGCCGTTGACTCTCTTCCACGGAGGGCAGCAGGCGATCGTTTGCGGCGGCAATAATCAGAGTGGGATGGGGAATGGGACTTCTGACGAGTTCAGGACGATCGAGGAGGCTGAGTCGCCAGGCGGCGCTTTCCGGTTTGACCGCTTGCATGGCCCTGAGCAGTAAATGGCGATGGGGGGAGGGCACGCGCTCCCAATCGGCTAAAAAGGGCAGTAACCCCTGGGTGGCTACGGTGTAGAGGCTGGGGGCAAACCATTGCACCAGGGGCACAGACCAGCGCAGCAGATGCTGATGTTCAAAGGCGGAAGCGGAGTTAATTAAAATCAACCGATCGCAGAGGTGGGGGTGGGTTTCCACCAAGTGCAGAGCCAAACAGCCCCCAAAGGATTCCCCACACAGATACAGGGGTCGCCGGGTCTTGCGCCGGAACCGATACAGCAACTCCGCCCCGTCTGCCACTAATGCTGCCCAGGAACGACGATCGTGGGGGGGAATGGCCAGACCCCAGACTTCAAAAGCCGATCGGAGGGATGGGAGTTGGGGCTCAATTAATACGCCACTGCCATCCATGCCAGGGAAATAAATCAGCAAGGGACGATCGGAGTTGGGATCGGTCAGGGGAATCAGTTTGAGGGGATCTTTCATGGCGTAATCTGGTCTGGGCATTGAATGGCTAGAACTGCTGTCCATGACTGCGGGGATCCGCTGTTTCCCCCTCTAGGGCTGTGGCGAAAGGAGCCTTCAACTCCGACAGGTTCCCCTCCATAGGGTTGCCAAAGGGTAAGGGGGCGGCATTAATTAAAGCTTCAATATTTGCCGTTAAAATCTCCAGCGGCTGCTCACCGATCGCCTCTGCTAGGGTGTCTCCCGTGGAATTTAAATAGACAAAATGGGGAATGCCATCTACCCGATAGGTTAATAACTCCGGCAACCATTTATCGTTGTCCACATTGAGCATGACAAAGTTTAAACGATCGCTATAGCGCTGGCGTAACCGGGCCATATCCGGCACCATCGCCTGGCAACTGGTACACCAATCCGCATAGAACTCTAAAAACGTCGGTTTGCCATTGGCTAAGGCGGTCTCCAAGGGAACAGCGGTAGAGGCTAAGGATTGCAAGGTTGGCACTTGGGTCTGGAGCCGTGCCCCCAACACTAAGACCGTGGTTAAAACCACCACCGCCACCGCAATGATTACATTACGAAGCTTTGTTGCAGAAATGAGAGCCGGAGCGGAATTTGAGGGAAAACTAGGGGGGGAATCAGGGGAAGGAGTCATGGCTTAACCGGGGAACACTTCAGCATTTTCCTGCGCTAAATCCTTGATCCCTGGGATCTGAAGACACAAGGGATTATAGTGGGAATATAGTGAGGATGTTTCTTATTGTAACGAGGTTTCTCATGAAAACAGATGCCCCAACCTTTCTCAGTCAGTTGGATGCAGCGGTTTCAAAATATGCCATGCTCTCCCACCCGTTCTATCAACTCTGGAACGAGGGCAAACTAACCCAGGAGATTTTGGCAAACTACGCCCAGCAATATTTTGCCCAGGTCAAGGCGTTTCCCACCTACGTGAGTGCGGTTCATAGCCACTGTCCTGACCTTCAGGTGCGCCAACTTCTCTTAGAAAACCTCATGGAGGAAGAACTGGGCCAAAATAACCACCCTGAACTCTGGATGCGGTTTGCAGAAGGTTTGGGGGTGTCCCGTGAGCAGGTGCTAGGGGCGGACTTGTTGCCTCACACGGTGGAATCCGTTGCCCAACTCAGCCAACTGGCTCAATCTCACAACTACCTGGCCGGGCTGGCGGCACTCTATGCCTACGAGTCTCAAATTCCTGAGGTAGCCACCGCCAAGCGCCAAGGTCTGCGGGACTTTTATGGGATTACGGACGATCGTACTGTGTCCTTTTTTACGGTTCATGAAAAAGCGGACGTAGCCCACCGCCAAGTGGAGCGGGACGTATTGAGTGCGGCTTGCACCACCGCCGAGCAACAGGCGGAAGTTTTAGCAGCAGCGGAAGCCGGGGCCAAGGCCTTGTGGCATTTCCTCGACGGTGTACATGGCGCTTATGTGGCCACCAACGAGTCTAAAGATCTGGCTATGGCTGCCTAGAGGCTAATTTCTAGGGGCTAATCGATCTCTAATATCCCCGGTTTCTGCGGACACAGCCTCAAGAGAGTGGGCTTCGTTCTACAAGAAACTGGGGATTTGATTCAACAATCAAACGGGGTGGAGGGGTAAAAACACGGTCATCACTTCGCCGTGGTCTACCTTTTCACGAATCAGGAGCTTACCCCCGATCGCTTGGAAGAGGTTTTTCGTCACTTCCAGGTTCAAGCTCAGTCGTCCCGTTTCCGGTTGCAGCAGCAGTAGGTTTCCCAAGGCTTCAAATTGTTCCGAAAAAGAAGGTACTCGCCAATCGGCGGCCACATCGTCCGCTAAGGATGGGCCGAGGGGAGTGTGGGGATCGAGGGGCGGTAGGAGGGACTGTAACTGGAGTTTGAGTTGATTTCCCGCCACAAACACCTGCATTTCAATTTCACTGTGGGGGGGCAGGTGACGAATAAAACGATCGAGTAGGCTGGTGAGGACTTGGTTGAGCATATCCCCATCACTTAAAACCGTGGGCAACTGTTCCGGCACATTCACCCGGAGATGTAAACGGCGGCGCTGGGCCTGGGTTTGCCAGCGGGGTAAATTATCGGCAAAAACTGCGCTCAGGGAGGTGGGGGTGAGTTCCACATTGTCCCGCACGGAAGATTCAAGTTCCGCCGCCCGAAAAATTAGACCAAAACGATCGATTTGCTCTGTACATTCTTGATCGATGGAGTGAAGCCGTTGCAAAACCATGGGGGACAGGTCTTGGCGCTTGAGTAAGAGGCGGGTGAGGGTGCGGATGGTGGCTAAGGGGGTACGAATTTCATGGGCTAGGGCTTGCAGCAGTTTAATGTCACCCCCGATCCGTCCCCCAGTGTGAAGATCCGCCATGCTGGCCACTGGATTCTCTTCCTCCAGGGAGACATTGGCAGAACGATCGGCCGAGATGGAATCGCCAGGGTAGGACAGGGTGGGAGGCTCTAGGGGCTCCTCCTTCCCCTGAAGCGGAAATTCCACCCGATCGAGCAAGAGGCGCATCCATTCACTCACCACCTGAAAATTGGGATCCCGTAGGGGAAAGCGATCTAGGCTGTTTTGTACCTCTTCCCGTTGGGAACAGCCGGTGAGGTCTAGCCGATGGATTAAGACCTGACAACATTGGGACAAAATTTGCCCCTGAAAGGAAAACTGAAAATGGGGGAGCCCATAGCGATCGTCTCCAATGACGAGGACGAGCCCAAAATCTGAGGTTAAGACCAAACAAAACTGTTCCAGGGCCAGGGGATCTTCCGGCAGCAGGGGCAAAAAGGGCATGGGGGAAAAATCACCGGCCTCCCGCGATCCGGGCAACAGTTGGGGGGGCGTATGCCAATAGCTGGCCAATACATCGGGAATAAAAATCCAATTGGTGAAGGGACGCAGCACATCGGGATCGGTAAACAAAGGCAATGGCCCACACAGAATCACCCCTGTAGAATCCGTGGTCTGAACATCAGCTTCCGTGGGATAGAGTTGCAACAATTGCCCCAGACTAGCGATCGCTCCAGACCAAGCCCATTCTGCCCGTTGCCGTGCCCTGGCTAAGGTTGCATTCAAATCTAAGGGGAAGGGGGTAGGCAGGCTCTGTTGAACAACTTCACTCAGGGTCGGGATGAGCCACTTTGCCATAGGAGTACGTCCTGGCATAAAGAATCTGCCCCTAGGGTACTACAGGCCGCTAGCTCCCGATCGACAAAAAAACAAACTCCCCCTGTTGGGAGGGGGTTGGGGGGTGGGTCTAACCGAGCGGGAAACACTAGCCCTTTACTCCTTTACTCGACACAGCTAGCTAACAGCCAACCCACCCCTAGCCCCTCCGAGGAGGGGAACCGGAGCAAACTCCCCTAGCCTCTCAGAGG
>DALYGI010000005.1:8409-9788 GCA_031971595.1 Prochlorotrichaceae cyanobacterium CTOTU29312 | reverse complement strand
CAAACTCCCCTAGCCTCTCAGAGGTAATTTCAACCGAGGGTGAGGTGTCGTACCAAGGCTTGTAGCCCCAGCCAGTAACTATCCGCCCCAAAACCACTGATTTGTCCAACACAAACCCCTGCAAGGTAGGAATGATGCCGAAAAGCTTCTCGTTTGTAGAGGTTACTTAAATGTACCTCCACCGCAGGCAACCCCACCCCAACGATCGCATCGCGGATCGCCACACTGGTATGGGTATATGCTCCCCCATTAATTAAAATTCCATGACAATCTTGCAGGGCTTCCTGGATCGCATCCACAAGAATCCCCTCATGGTTAGATTGCAAAATCCGCAAGGTCACCCCTAGGGTTTCCGCTGTCTTAATCAGACCTGTATTAATTTCCGCTAGGGTGGTAGAACCATAAATTTGGGGTTCCCGCTGACCCAAGAGGTTAAGATTTGGCCCGTGTAAGACCAGGATCTGATAGGAATTGCTCGAAACCATGAGGCTAGATATAGATTATGGATTGACGGTACTGATCTACCGCGATCGATCTTTCACCGGGATAGGGATCGGCTCAAACTCAGGCTGAGGCTCGGATCCTAATAGTGCCTCAATCAGACGGCGAAAGAATTCACGCAACTTTTCTAAGACTTTTTCTAGGTCACCCATAGGTGGATACCCCTTATACCGTTTTTCCTATTTTAGTCAACTGTTCCAGAAAAGGCTAGGGAGAAACCACCGATTAGTCCGTTTGTAAAGCATTAATTCTTTACCATCAGGGCTCCACTCCACTTGATCAAAAACATGATGGAGGATATATAAGCCCCGGCCACAGTCTCGTTCATAAGCTTCTCGTTCATAAGCTTCTCGTTCATGAGCTTCCCACTTGTGATCTGTTGGCTCATAACTTTCCTGGTTCTGATCCCGTTTCTGATCCCCTAGATTCCCCGACTCTGCACAGGGGCAAACCCCTTCCTCTTGGTAGCAATAGCCTTTTCCCCCAGAGGGAGACGGACGAAAACCAGGGCCCTGATCAGAAATAATCCAGTAATAGCCCCCAGAGGTGGCCCGAAAGCGAATGGAAATGGATTTGCCTGGGTCAAGGTTATTGCCGTGCTTGGCGGCGTTCACCAATGCTTCCTGTAGCCCTAAACGCACTTCCGAGTGGCAGTTTTCGGGAATCCGAGACAACAGCACATCTAAAATCGGATGTAAGTGTAGGGTTGATGGAAAACTGACGGTCATCCATCGGGGAGGTCGGGGGGACGGAACAGGGGAAGTCACATCAGACATCAACAAGGGAAGGGCAGCGGGGGAAGGATAAAGGAATGAAGGATCAAAAAGAGCAGAGGCAGGACAGGACGTGGAAGAGGGGAAGGTAAGCGGTTACAGATA
>DALYGI010000005.1:0-8309 GCA_031971595.1 Prochlorotrichaceae cyanobacterium CTOTU29312 | reverse complement strand
TACAGATAGGGATACAGGGATACGGGGACAAATATAGGTATCGATACAGGTATAGATACAGCGGAGCAAATCGATCGCTTTCTATTTTACTCTCTTATTTTAGCGGATTGGGTTTCAGGGGGGGCTTTAGGGGAAGGACGATCGGAGGGAAGATCTGCTGCAAAACGGAAGAAGAATGCTAGGATTGCTCAGACTAATGGATTCAGCCCCTACTTAAGTGCTGGTTAGATTAACCGGTTCTCTTGAGTCTGCTGCCTTCGGTCTCAGATTGCTTAGGTACGAGTTCCTTTAATTAAAGTTAAGTTCAGATTAGTCTCAGATTAGTTCCGATTTAGAACCGCTAGGGAAGTGGATTGTGCAGATTCCGCTCGACTATTATCGAATTTTAGGGTTGCCGACTCAATCGACTCCAGAGCAGCTTCAGCAAGCGCACCGGGATCGGGTATTGCAGTTGCCTCGGCGGGAGTATTCGGAGATTGCTATTGCGTCCCGACGGGAAATTTTAGATGAGGCCTATACTACCCTGTCGGATCCGGCGTTGCGGGAGGTCTATGAGGTCAACACAACCCGATCGCAGTCGGTTTCTAATCTGGGCGAAGGTAAGCCTCCGGTGCCTACGGGAATTGGCCTGTTAGAGGTGGCGGATCATCAGGTCATTGGGGCGCTGCTGTTGCTCCAGGAGTTGGGGGAGTATGAGTTGGTGTTGCAGGTGGGCATTCCCCTCTTACCCAAGAAAAGTTTTCACCCGGAAAGCAGTGGTGAGTCGGAAATTGTCCATGCGGATACGGCGTTGACTCTGGCCCTGGCCTATTTGGAGTTGGGCCGAGAATATTGGCAACAGGGACATTATGAAAGTGCGGCGGAGTCTTTGGAGGCAGGTCAGGCGCTACTGCTGAAGGAGGGGTTATTTGCGGGGGTTCGGGGAGAAATTAAAACGGATTTATATAAGTTGCGCCCCTATCGGGTGTTGGAGCTTTTGGCGTTGCCGTTAGAGCATCTCACCGATCGTCGCAAGGGGTTACAGATTTTACGGGATATGCTTCAGGAGCGGGGGGGCATTGATGGCACGGGGGATGATCTCTCCGGCTTAACGATCGATGATTTTCTGCGCTTTATTCAGCAACTCCGGGACTATCTGACCGCTGAGGAGCAACAGGTCTTATTTGAAGGGGAGGCCCGTCGTCCGTCGGCGGTGGCCACCTATTTGGCGGTGTATGCCCTGTTGGCGAGGGGGTTTGCCAACTGTCAGCCGGACTTAATTCGTCGCTCCAAGCCCCTGTTGATTCGGTTGGCTAAACGCCAGGATGTGCATTTAGAGCAGGCCATTAGCGCCCTGTTGCTGGGGCAAACGGAGCAGGCCAGCCGCGCCCTAGAGTTAAGTCGGGAGTACGAGGCGATCGTTTTCATTCGGGAACATTCCCAGGGGTCTCCAGATTTATTGCCCGGATTATGTTTGTATACCGAACAATGGTTGCGCCAAGATGTGTTTCCCCATTTCCGGGATTTGGTGGGCTGTAAGATGACCCTGAAGGATTATTTTTCTAATCCGCAGGTGCAACAGTATTTAGAAGAATTGCCCCAAGAGGCTGCTGATCGGGGGGATGAGTGGGAGGTGATGGGGGTAAGCCCCTTGCGAACCAGTTTCGATCGTCCTGTCGATCGGCCAATGGATCGTCCTCTCGATCGGCCTATGCCAATGGATCGGTCGCTAGATCGCCCGGTGGAGCGCTTAGGGGGACGGGTTCGCCCAGAGTTACGAAACACCGCACCACAGGATACCCCAATGCCTCAGCGTCTACCTAGTTCCTCCCGGAATACTAGCTCTAATCTGTTATTAGCAGGGGAAAACCACGGTTCCCCCGATCGTCCCTCAGACCCCTCCCGCTCTCGACGGCGCACCTCTACCCAGCGGCATTCGGCTCGGAGTTCTACGCGAAACGATCGCTCTGCCTCCTCACTGAAACTGAAACCACTGTTGTTTGTGGGCATTACGGGGGTGTTATTTCTAGGGAGTTTGATCTTTGTGGGCATTAACGTGGCCAAATGGTTTGCCCCGCCTACCCCCACCCCATCCCCAGGGGTTCCGCCCACGGGTTTAAATGTACGTTTAGATCAGCCAGTGCTAACCCTATCGTCCCCGGTTGCCCAAAATCCTGCTCCTAGTGCATCGGAGTTAACCCAGGAGAGTGCCCGATCGTTGATTGATTCTTGGCTGAAAGCGAAGGCCGAGTCCATGGGGCAAGCCTATAATCTGGCCCCTCTAACCCAGGTGTTAACCGGAGATGCCCTGCTGCGTCGTCAACAGGAGGCAGAAATTGCCCAACGTGAAGGGTTTTATGTGGAATATGAGCATTTGGTGTCTGCGATAGAATCTGTGCAGATTGAGGCAGGGGATAGTGCAAGTTCCGCCCCATCAGGGTTCACCCAACCCGCTAGTTCAAGTCCCTTTCCCGATCCTAGTCCTAGCCCCCTGGGGAGTAATCCTCTCAATACGGTGTCGGAAACTCCGATAGGTGTGGGGCCGGAAGATCCAGGTAGTTCCAGCACTCCCCCCAAAGCGATCGTGATTGCGGTGGTGAATGAGGCGGCAAAATTCTATCAAGATGGGGAATTAGATGAGGTGTCTTCCTATAATGCGTCGGGGTTAAGGATTGAATACACCCTAGAGCAGGTGAATGGAGAATGGCGGATTGCGGAGATTACTAACTTGCCATAATTCATAATTTATAATTCATAATTCATAATTTATAATTCATAATTCACAATCTAAAATCTAAATCTATGAAAAAAAGGGTTACCTTGACCATCCCCCGGCGCATTTCCCAAACGCCCCTAACCTATAGGCTGGCCAGAGAGTTTAATGTTGCTTCTAATATTATTCGAGCCCAGGTGGCCCCCAATCAAACGGGGACTTTGGTGGTAGAACTTTCAGGGGATATTGACCAGTTGGATGAAGCGATCGAGTGGATGCGATCGTTAGAAATTCAAGTGTCTTCTGCCCAGCAGGAGGTGGTTATTGACGAAAACCTGTGTGTTCATTGTGGGTTATGTACGGGGGTGTGCCCCACCCAAGCCCTTTCTTTGGAGCCGAAAACCTTTAAGCTGATGTTTACCCGCTCCCGCTGTATTGTTTGCGAACAATGTATTCCCGTGTGCCCTGTTCAGGCGATCCATACTAATCTGTAGGTAATTAAAAAATTAAGAATTAAAAATTAAGAATTAAGAATTGATGGTTAAGGGTTAAGAATTAAAGAGATTAATGGGGGATAGCTCATACTGTGATTCCTGTGATTCAGTCGATGTTCCTATTTGTTCTGGCGGGTCTCTGTGAAATTGGGGGTGGTTATTTAGTGTGGCTATCCCTTCGGGAGGGGAAAAGTGTGTGGTTAGCGGTGATTGGGGTGGCAGTCTTGGGGCTGTATGGGGCTGTGCCGACCTTGCAACCCACCCATTTTGGCCGGGCCTATGCGGCCTACGGCGGGGTTTTTGTGGCCCTGTCTATTCTCTGGGGATGGATTGTCGATCGCATTAGTCCCGATCGTTTTGATCTCTTGGGGGGCTGGATTGTTCTCTTGGGGGTTTTGGTGATCATGTATGCCCCTAGGGGTTAGCAGGGTTACCCTCTTGGGTTGCAGGGATGACCGATTCCAGAAACGTTAGAGGGCGGCTCATATTTTCCGCAAATCCTAGGATGCCCCGATCGCGGTGCTGGTAGAGCAGTTGCCCCTGGGCATCAAACAAGAAGGTTCCGCCCCGCTGGGTTATGTATTCTAGTTTGGGCACATAGGTTCCCCAGTGTCCCAGCACTTCCACCATATTCCGCAGGCGCAAGGTTGCTAACTCAAAGGGACGTTGAAACCCGGATCCTCCGGCCACGTCAAAAAAAGAGCCCTTGAGTTTAGGGAGGGGTTTGGCTTGCACTTCTTCCTCCGGGCCAATTAGTTGGGGGGCTTGACGATCGCCTGTGTATCCCCGCAGCACTTCCGCTAAAGTTCCCGGACTACCCAACCCCATGCACATCAGCAGCAAATTGAACGCCGCATTGTATCCCCTAGACAATCCTGGAACGTTGAGGGTGAGACCAGGGTAAAACCCAAAGGTTTGATGTACCGTTGCCTCAGGATCCACAAAAAGACGATCGGCGGGAAATTGGGTATAGCCACAAAATTGCTGACCAGAGGATCGATCGCCAATGCCGATCGCCCTGACCGTGACCCCCATCCCTTGCAATTGCTCGGCGGAGCGGACTAACCACCAGGCATATTCCAAACTATCAAAATCCCCCAATTGTGGCCATATAACCACCAAGAGACGATCGGCGGTTTCACAGTCCGTTAAGACAGGTAAATAGGCCCCATCCGCAACTCGTTGTAGGGAAATGGGTTGTAATTTTTCGTACTCTGTGCTGAATTTCGCCACACTCAAGCCTCCCGATTCTCAGTTTTGTAATCTGATCCTCTTACTGTTGGTAATCAGGGTTTGTAGTCAGGGCTTTAGCCCTCAAAACGAGCAGATTAAAGGTTGCAAAATAGGGAAAAATGCTATTCAGAACGATCGAAAATTAGGAATGAAGATTCTGGGTTCAGGGGTTGCTTTTCATCCAGAGGAAACCGTTTTGATCCCTGGCTTCTTCTCCAATGAGTCCAACCGTCTTTGAAGAAAACTAACCAGAGATCTGGTGTCTAGAAACGATCGCGGATTAGCACTTCCGCTAGGGGCAATTGTCCGGGACGGGGTTGGGCGGGTTTAGCCGCTTTCCCTACGGTAATCATCATGCCAATCAGATGATCTTCCGGCAGGTGAATTAACTCCGCTACCTTTTGGGCATCAAAACCGATCATGGGGCAGGTGTCATAGCCCATAGCCTTCGCCGCAAGCATCACCGTCTGGGCCGCAATTCCACAGGAGCGCATCGCTTCATCCCGCTGAAGTTGCTCTTTCCCTTGGTAAAACCCTGAAATCATTGGTACTAACTTCTCTTGAGCTTCGGGGGGGGCATCTTTCCAATAGCGTCCCGGCTCCTTAAAGGGGGCATTGAGATCGGCACAGATCAGCAGGGTAAAGCAAGCATCGGTCACCTGGGCCTGATTCCAGGCCGCTGCCCGTAATCCTTGGCGCAATTCTGGATCCGTAACGACCACAAAGCGCCAGTTTTGCATATTAAACGATGTGGGCGAAAGAATGGCCAACTCCATTAATTGTTGAATCTCCGCCTCGGACATCTGGCAACTTGGATCGTAATGCTTAACCGATCGTCTTTGTTGGATGGCATCAAAAGTGTTCATGGCGCTTCAACTCAACTTATTTTCATAAAAAAAGGGTGAGCAGAACTCACCCTCCCAACACAGGAGAAAAACAGACAATTAGTACAGCTTTTCTTCTTGGTGAGTTTCGATCACACAGTCGGAGGTGGGGTAAGCCACACAAGTTAACACATAACCATTTTTAATCTGATCGTCATCCAGGAAGGATTGGTCAGACTGATCGATCGTCCCGGAGACCAGTTTACCGGCACAGGTAGAGCAAGCACCCGCACGGCAGGAATAGGGCAGATCTAGCCCTTCTTCTTCAGCCTGATCCAGGATGTACTTATCATCGGGACAAATGATGGTCTTTTCGCCATCGGGGGTCTTCAGAACAACTTTATACTCTGCCATAATGATACTCCTCTCAAACAGAGAATAGGTGAAAGTAGGCACGATGCCATAGTACGCACAAAGCGGGACGTGCGATCGAGGGGATTAGGAATGACGTTCACTTGAGCAGATTAAATTAGTTTTTCTAATAGATGTTGCTCTGCCCGTGGGTCTACCGTTGACCTGGGCTATGGTAAAGATCCCTAGATTTTACGGGTGCTTCTCTCGTCCCTTCCCCCTTAACCCTAGTCTGTGCCAAAGCATTATGTCTGTACAAAGTATTGGGATTCGCACGGCTCAAAACCAAGCGGAACGAGATCAAGGTCAAATTCATGTCTACGATGGTACGGGCAAGGGAAAGTCTCAGGCGGCCCTGGGGGTGGTGTTACGATCGATCGGCCTGGGGATTGCCAGTAATGTACAGTCGCGGGTCTTGCTGCTGCGCTTCTTAAAAGGGCCGGGGCGTACCTACGATGAGGATGCGGCCATTGCTGCCCTGCAACAGGGTTTTCCCCATTTAATCGATCAGGTGCGGACGGGACGATCGGCCTTTTTTGCGGCGGATGAGGCGACCCGTTTCGATCGCCAGGAGGCCCAGCGGGGCTGGGATGTGGCCAAAGGGGCCATCGCGTCGGGCTTGTATTCCGTGGTGGTCTTAGACGAAATTAACCCGGTTTTAGATTTAGGTCTTTTGCCCCAGGAAGAGGTGGTGAGAACCCTGCGCCGCAAACCCCCGGAACTCGAAGTGATTGCTACGGGCCGGGCAGCCCCCCAACCCCTTTTGGAGATTGCGGATTTACACTCAGAAATGAAAGCCCATTACCATCCCCAAGCTCCGGGGAATGGGGTCAGCGGCATCGAAATTTACACCGGAGAGGGCAAAGGTAAATCCACCAGCGCCCTCGGCAAAGCCCTCCAAGCGATCGGCAAGGGCATTAGTCAAGATAAATCCCATCGGGTACTGATTTTGCAATGGTTAAAGGGGGGTATGGGCTACACAGAAGACAGTGCCATCGCCGCCTTACAGCAAAGTTACCCCAATTTAGTGGATCACCAGCGATCGGGCCGGGATGCGATCGTCTGGCGGGGTCAGCAGCAGGAAGTGGACTATGTGGAGGCAGAGCGGGCCTGGGAAATCGCACGGGTAGCGATCGCCTCTGGGTTGTATAAAACTATTATCCTTGACGAACTGAATCCCACCGTTGATCTAGAACTATTGCCCCAGGAAAGTATTTTTCAGGCTTTATTGCGTAAACCTAAGGATACAGAAGTGATCATCACGGGGCGTTGTAAACATCCCCCCAGCTACTTTGACCTAGCCAGCGTTCATTCAGAAATGATCTGCCATAAACACTATGCAGAAAAAGGCATTGACCTGAAGCGAGGGGTAGATTTTTAAGCCTACGAGAAACCGGAGATGTGAAAAGAGTTACATATAAGCTTTGAGAGCTTTGAGGCTCTGAAAAACCTTAAAACTTCCCTCTGCGGATGATTTGGCTTGCGCCCCATAGCATCAGCCCACCCAACACAGGGACAGCGCTATTAGATTCAGGCACAGAGGCCGGATCATAAACCGAACGAGCAACTTTGTTACAGAGTCTTTCAAACTGATCTTGTGTCTTAATCTCGCGGATCTTCTTGTTGTGCTTATCAAGCTTTTCCTTATTGTAACCTGAATTGCCATCAGGATTACCCCCGCCCCCTTCGCCACTATTCCCCTCGCCAGAATGCTCGCTATTTTCGGCGTTGTTATTATCCTCAGAATTACCAGGAGCCGTTTGGTCACCATTACCATGACCATTATTTTGTCCCCCGTCATGAATAACGGTGCATTCACTAGCGGGCAAATACAGGGTATCCCCCTGAGTTAACTTTATACTTTGTAGCGTTGCAGAAGCTGTGCCATTTCTGAGGTACAGTGTGGAACTACCATTATTAGAAAGACTAGCCATGCTTGCATCTTTAGCATCATAAAAGCTAAAGCTTGTTCCAAATGGATTGCCAGAAGCAAGGGAATTAGTGCCTAAAGCATTCGTATATTGAATGGAGCTATCAACCGTAGCCGTACCGATGCGCCCCAGTCCACTAAAAGCAACGTTAGAGGTTACTTGATTGGTCGCAGCAACCCCATCACTACCAGCGAACTGACCACTCAAACGATGGCTGACGATCGGGTTGGTAAAGAGGGTCGTCACTGTTTGTCCGAGTCGGTTGGTAGTGGTGGTTGTAAAGTCAAAGCTATGGGAAAAACTCAAGCCACTGAAGGTGCTGCTCGTACCCGTGGTGGCCCCTCCCTTGTATTCGATCGTGGCGTTGGTGAAGGTTAAGACTCTGGCTGCGGTGCCCTGACCCGTGGTTGAGTTACTGAGGGTAGCATTGGCCGCAATCACCGTACCTTTAATCGCCCATTTGCCCCCATCGGCGGCGGTCAACCATTTGGTGGAATCAGTAAAATTATCGAAGCCGTAACAATCTAAAATATTTGAGGTGAGGTTGTTACAGCCAAAATTGGTATCGACCAAGCCACTTCCTGATCCGGTAAGGGTAATCGCAGAGGCAGGCTGAAGTCCGATCGCCAGGACACCGATCGTTCCAAACACACAGGGCTGGAGTAGTTTTTGAGTGAGAGTTGAGCGCAGCATAATTTTTTGGTAGGTAAGATTTCTCAGTAAG